>JAMOOP010000062.1 GCA_027065385.1 Campylobacteraceae bacterium
CGATAAGTAACTGAATGGCTCTTTGCATAATCACATAATTTAATATATTTCTTCATAAAAGAATTTTAACATAGAAATATTTAATATTATTTTAAATAGTATGCTATAATTCTAAATACATATTAATAATACTCCTATCATTTTAGCAAATTGTCCTACTGAATACATGTGAACCTTTTATAAGTTCACATATATTATACTATATTTTTGTTAACAGTTAGTAACCTTAAAAAATATTCTCGTATTATACTAATATAAAGTACAACTTGATATTATAGAATTTATTGTAAACTATTAAAAACCAATTTATGAATGGAAATAGATAATGAGATTAGAAGAGTTAGATAAAGAGTTTGTACTTCAAACATACTCACGAGATTATACAAATTTTGTAAGAGGGGAGGGTGCTACCCTTTTTGATAGTAGTGGAAATGATTATATAGATTTTGCTTCAGGAATTGCAGTAAATAGTGTAGGGCATAATAATCCAACACTTGTTAATGCTATATGTAAACAAGCAAGAGAGATTATTCATATCTCAAATCTACAAGTGATAGAGCCACAAGCAAAATTAGCCCAAAAGATTTGTAAACTTAGTGATTATAATGGAGCTATATTTTTTGCAAACTCTGGAGCTGAAGCTAATGAGGGAGCTATTAAGATAGCTAGAAAATATGGTGAGACTGAATTTAAAAAGAAAAGATATAAAGTTATTACTCTTGAACACTCATTTCATGGAAGAACAATTACAACTGTAAAAGCTACAGGTCAAAAGAGTTTTCACACTCCAAACTTCTCTCCATATCCTGCTGGGTTCTCTTATGTTAATAGTATAGATGATATATATCATAGCATTGATGATGAGACAGTAGCAGTTCTTATTGAGCTAGTTCAAGGTGAAGGTGGTGTTCAACCTTTTGATAGAGATGATATTCAAAAATTAGCTTTATTTTTAAAAAAGAAAAAAGTACTATTAATAGTAGATGAGGTTCAAACTGGAATTTATAGAACAGGTGAGATGTTAGCAAGTAATCTTTATGGAATAGAACCTGATATTATAACTATGGCAAAAGGTTTAGGAGGTGGTGTTCCTATTGGTGCTGTTATGACAAAACATAAAGATATACTAAAAGCTGGTGACCATGGTAGTACATTTGGAGGGAACTATTTAAGTACAACTGCTGGATTAGCTGTTTTAGAAGTTTTAAGCAATCTTTATGAGAGTGGAGAGTTACATGAGACCCTTATCCATTTTGAGATGAAGCTTAAAGATATAGCAAAAAGATATAGTGACCTTTTTGATAAAGAGGTTGGGCTTGGTCTAATGAGAGGACTTAGAGCTAAGAGTGCAGATATAGTCTCAAAAGTTATGAAAAACTCAATGAAAAATAGATTAATCGTACTAAAAGCAGGAAGAAATACAGTACGATTTTTACCATCTCTTACTATTACAAAAGATGAGATAGATGAAGGGTTTAAACGGTTTGAAAAAGCTATTATTACTATCTAGTACTCTTCTATTTTCATCTAGTGAGCTTGTTAATGTTTTATCTAATAATCAAAATGCTCTTATAGATACTAAAAAAGATAAAATAGAAGTAGATACAAAAAAGCTAGAGAACTCTTGGATAAATCCTATAAGAGTTCAATATGGGAAAAACTACTCTACCCAATTTAATAGTACAACAGGAACTGGACAGTTTATTATATCTGTTGACCAACCTATATTTAAAATGGGTGGAATATGGGAGGCTATAAAATATGCAAAAGCTTTAGGAGAGGCTAATAGTATTGATATAGAGTTACAAAGAAGAGGACTTATAACAAAGGCTCTTACTCTACTATATAATATAAAAAAATCAAATTTACAGATAGAGAAATTAAATCTTCTTATAAAAAATGATGAGTTAGATATTTTAATACAAAAAGAGAGTTATGAAGCAGGAGTTACGAATAGAACTCTATACGATAGAGCCTTACTTAAAAGAAATCAAGATATAACTTCCAAGTTAGAGTTAGAACTACAAATTACAAAACTAAAAAATGATTTTTCCTTGCTTAGTGATAAATCTCCTGAAACTATTACTCTACCAAATTTTACAATGATAGATAAAGATAGGTATAAAAGCACTCAATTAGAGTTAAAAAGAGATGCACTTCATGTAGAAGAGAAGAGACACAATAAATATATGGTAGTTACCAAATATCTACCAGAAATATCAGTTACAGGAAGATATATCAATGAAGATAAAAATCCACTATTTGCCAATTCAAAAATAAAAACAGAGTATTATAACTACGGTTTTAAAGTCTCTTTACCTATTAATATAAACTCCTATAGAGATATAGAGTCCTCAAAAATAGATTATATAAATGCTAAAATATCATTAGAAGAGCAGAAAAAAAAGGTAGAAAACAGATATAATCTAGTAAAAAAAAGATTAGAGATTATAGACCAAAAGATAGCACTATCTATTGATGATGCTCAAAATTACGCTAGTATGTTAAGAGTAGCTCAAGAGTCAGAAGAGATTGGAGATAGTACCAATTACGATACACAAATAGTAGAAAATAACTTAAGAGTTAGAGAGTTAGACCAAGATATTTATAGATATGATGCACAGTTGGAGCTTTTGAGTCTGTATGAGAAAGTGGAGGGGGTTTTGGAGTGAGATTTTAAATAAGAGGTAAAAAATGAAAACTAGTTATATAAATATGAGTTTAGCTTTAAAAGAGGCATGGAAATATCAATTACTAACATATCCAAATCCAGCAGTATGTGCATTAGTTACATTTAAGGGAAAAATAGTAGCTATAGAAGCACATCAAAAGGAAGGAACTTCTCATGCAGAGGTTTTAGCTCTTCTTAGTGCTTATGAAGCTATAACCAATACTATTATTAATGTTAATAGATTTGATTCTTATAAAGCTCATGATTTTTTATACTCTCTTCCAAAAGATTTTTTTAGTGAGTGTGAGATATTTGTAACCCTTGAACCATGTTCTCATAGTGGAAAAACTCCATCTTGTGCTTTGCTTTTGGGTTATCTTAAACCTAAAAAAGTAGTTATTGCTACTCTTGACCCAATTAAAGGGCATAGCGGTGGGATAAATATTTTAAAAAGTAAAAATATAGCTGTAGAGATTGGGGTTTGTAAAAGAGAGGCAGAGGAGCTTTTAGAACCTTTTCTTATTTGGCAAAAAAGAGCATTTATACTTTTTAAAATAGCTCAAACCTCTAATGGAAAAATAGGTGGAGGTTATTTGAGTTCTAAAGAGTCACTAACTCATGTTCATCAGTTGCGTTTTGTTTGTAGTAAAATGGTAATTGGTGGAAATACAGTAAGAGTTGATAGACCAACCTTAGATTGCAGATTTATAAAAGAAGATGCACCAAATATTACTATATTTTCAAAGCAAAAGAGTTTTGATAAAACTATTCCTCTTTTTTCTGTTCCTAATAGAGATATAACTATTTTAGATAATTTAGAAGATTTAGATAAACCATCTTTTTTACTTATAGAAGGTGGTGAGGGTATGTTAAATAGTTTAAAAGATAAAATAGATTGGATATTACAGTATCAAACGCCTAAACTATCTTCTCATAACTCTAATTATAGCGTAGATTTAGACTTAAAGTTTTTATATCAAGATAGAGTAGGGGTTGATTTAATATTATGGAGTAAAATAGTAAGATAATAAAGATTATTATAGTTGTTTTTTGTTATAATTTGATATGAAAAAGATAATATTTATAATAGCAATAACAGTAAATTTAATATCAGCTAATGAAATTTATTTAGGAATACAATCATCTTATCCATCTGATGGGCTAAGTATTAAAATTGATACAAGTGATAGGGTAGCTTTTCAAACTATATTTGACCCATTAGGAACTGAACGAAGTATCTCTTTTAGAGGAATTTATAAATTTAAAAAAGAGTTTTATTATAATATCTACGGATATGGAGAGGTTGGCTTTTGGAATTGGGATAGAAGATACTATAATAATGAGACTGTAGATACCTTTGGTTATGGATTAGGTACAGGAGTAGAGTATGATTTAAGAGATTTAGATGCAGGATTTATTCCACTTTTTGTTAATATTGAACTAAATTTACACTTTTTTGATACTACAGATGAGTACTATTATGATGACCAAGAGTTAGGACTTGGATTTGGAGTACATTATAAGTTTTAGCCTCTGCTAAGTTTGATATAATTTCGAAAATTATTAAAAAGGTATCTTATGAGAGCATTGATTAGTGTAAGTGATAAGAGTGGTGTTGTAGAGTTTGCACAAGGATTAGAGAGGTTGGGTTGGGATATTATCTCAACAGGTGGGACTTATAAAGTTTTAAGTGAAGCTGGTATTAAAGTTATAGAGATAGATGAGGTTACCAAATTTCCAGAGTGTTTTGAGGGAAGAGTAAAGACCCTAAACCCTTTTGTTCATGGTGGAATTCTATATAAAAGAGATAATGAAGCTCATATTGCTCAAGCTAAAGAGTTAGGTGTTGAAGGGATTGATTTAGTTTGTGTAAATCTATATCCATTTAAAGAGACTATTAATAGAACTGATAATTTTGATGAAATTATTGAAAATATTGATATTGGTGGTCCTACTATGGTTAGAAGTTCGGCTAAAAATTTTAATGATGTTCTTATAGTTACCAATACAGCAGACTATAGCAGAGTTTTAGATGTTATAGAGAATGGTGGAGATGGTTTAGAGTTTAGAAGAGAACTTATGATAAAGGCTTTTGAACATACAGCATCTTATGATGCAATGATTGCTAACTATATGAATAAAAGATTTAATAGTGGATTTGGAGAGTATCAATTTATTACAGGTAAAAAAGCATTCCAAACTAGATATGGAGAGAACCCTCATCAAGATGGAGCCTTATATGAGTTTGAAGACCACTTTACCAATAATTTTAAACAGATAAAAGGTGAAGCTAGTTTTAATAATTTAACAGATGTAAATGGAGCTTTAAAAATAGCATCTTCTTTTGGAGATGAGAATGCAGTTTGTATTGTAAAACATGGTAATCCTTGTGGATTTGCTATTAAAGATACTTTGTTAGACTCTTATGTAGAAGCACTAAAGTGTGACCCAATTTCTGCTTTTGGTGGAGTTGTTGCAGTTAATGGAGTAGTAACTAAAGAGTTAGCTGAGAAGATGAATGAGATTTTCTTAGAGGTTATTATTGCAGGTGATTTTGAAGATAATGCTATTAAAGTTTTTGAGAAAAAGAAGAGAATTAAACTTTTTGCACAAGGGAGTAAAAAATTAGTTCTAGCAAAAGATAGTCATGATTTTAAACATATAGATGGTGGATTTGTATATCAAAATAGTGATTGTATTTGCGATAATGAGGTAAAAAATGCTCATCTAAAATCTAAAAAAGAGGCATCATCTCAAGAGATAAAAGATTTAGAAATTGCTTGGAAAGTGGCAGGTTTAACTAAATCAAACTGTGTAGTATATGTAAAAAATAGTGCAATGGTAGCTGTTGGTATGGGAATGACATCTCGTGTTGATGCTGCTCAATGTGCATTAAAAAAAGCAAAAGAGATGGGACTAGATGTAACAGGTTCTGCAATGGCAAGTGAAGCATTTTTCCCATTTAGAGATAGTATTGATGCTGCTGCTGAAGCTGGAGTTAGTGCTATTATTGAACCAGGTGGAAGTATTAGAGATAATGAAGTAATAGATGCTTCTAATGAACATGGTATATCTCTATACTTTACAACAGTTAGACACTTTTTACATTAGAATTTAAACTAAATATCCACTATTATTTGATATTATAATTCTTTATATAAAATTAATACAAAATAATAAGGATATTTTAAATGAAAAAAACCGTATTGGGATTGCTTCTTTTAGGCTCTACTCTTTTTGCAGATGTGACTAATATTGAAGTAACCCCACAATTTATTAACAATACAAATCTTAAGATAATTGATATTAGGACTCCTAGTGAATGGAGAGAGACAGGTATTGTTAAAGGCTCTTATACTCTTACATTTTTTGATGAGAGAGGAAACTATGACACAGAGGGGTTTTTAAAAGCACTTAATAGCATAGTTAAAAAAGATGAGAAGTTTGCTTTGATATGCAGAACAGGAAGTAGAACAGGAATGATTTCTAATTTTTTAGGAAAAAAGTTAAACTATAATGTTATAAATTTAAAAGGTGGAATTATGAAACTTTTTAGAGAAGGGTATAACCCAGAAAAATATAATTCTACTAAATAATCTCTAAACTTCTTATAAAAATATATTCTCAAAAATATATAACATCACTTGTGATATAATTTGCTAAAAATTATAGGAGTTTTTATGAGATGGGAAGATAGAGACCAAAGTAGTAATGTAGAAGATAGACGAGGTAGTTTTGATAGTGGTGGTAGTACGGGAGGAGGTGGTAGAGGTATGCCATCTATGAGTACTATGATGTTTCTTTGGCCAATAGTTAGACCTCTTTTAAAAACTAAATTCGGTTGGGCTATTATTGTTTTAGGTGCTTTTGCTTATTTTTCGGGATTTAATCCACTTTCAACTGTTACAAATAATCACACAACTACAACTGTTAATAAAAAAGCTGATGATAAAGAGGCTAGATTTATATCTACGGTATTAAGAGATACAGAGATAGTTTGGAGTGATATATTTAAACAACATGGTGTTAGATATATTGAGCCTAAAATGGTACTCTATCGTGGTGCAACTACTAGTGGTTGTGGTCATGCTTCCTCTCAAATGGGTCCTTTTTACTGTCCTGCTGACCAAAAAGTATATCTTGATTTAGGATTTTTTGATGAGTTAGCAAAAAAATATCATGCTTCAGGTGATTTTGCAGAGGCTTATGTTTTAGCTCATGAGATTGGTCATCATATTCAAAATATGCAAGGAACACTAAATAAAGTTCAGAAATTAAAACAACAAATTTCAAACCAAAAAGGTGAAAATCAACTACAAGTAAAAGTAGAACTTCAAGCTGACTGTTATGCAGGTATTTGGGCAAATCATGCAGATAAAAAATTTAAAATGTTAGAAGCAGGAGATATTGAAGAGGCACTAAATGCTGCATCATCTATTGGAGATGATACTTTACAAAAACAGGCACAAGGTTATATTGTACCTGACGCATTTACTCATGGAACTTCAGCTGAAAGGGTTAAGTGGTTTAAAAAAGGTTTTACAACAGGAGATATTAGAAGTTGTAATACAGGAATATAAGAGTTAAATACTCTTATATTTTAGATTTAGCATATTTAATCCACTTTGAGAAATCTTTGTTTTTATAGTAACCTTTAGCTATAGCTATAGTACTCATATCACTTCTCATAAAGTAAACAGCAGGAACATATTTTGGATTAATTCCATACTCTTTTGCATCTTTATCACCATGGTTTAGTTTAACCCAAACAAAATCATCTAATTTACTCATAATTTTTTTATCTTTAAGAGTTGTTGTTTCCATTTTTTTTGACCATTTTGATTTTGTTGAACCTACAAAAACCATAATCTGTTTACCTGTTTGGGAAGCAAAATCTATAGCAGAAGCTACATCATAAAACCAAATAGAATCTTCTTCAGGTTTTACATAACTAGAAGTTGTATCAGTTTTTGCAATATGAGATAAAGTACCCATTCCAAGTTTTTCTCTTGTATCATCAACCCACATATTAAAATCATAGGCATTTAAATAACCTTTTACAGTATTTACAACATGGAAGTCTTTAGATATAAAATAAACAGTTGGTGTATATCTAGTTTTAGGTAAGTATCTTTGTGCATCTAAACTTGTTTTATCAACCCTTGCAAAAAGAAAACCTTTTAAATTTTCTTTTACCTCAGAATTACTTAGTGTATCTCTTTTCATTTTGGCACAATATTTACAATGTTCGGCTGTTACAAGTACCATAAGTGGTTTTTGCTCTTTTTTGGATTTAAGAAGAGAACTTTTTAGTCCTCCAGAAATCAATATAGCTGGAATGGATAGCAGTAATAGAAATTTTTTCATCTATTTTCCCTTTTTAGTGTATTATAATGGAATTCTATTATTTTTATGTTAAATATACTATATATTATTAAGTTTATTTTTAAAATTTATGTTTAACTAAACAAAAATGATGTATCATACGACTAAACATAATTATTAATAAAGGAGAACAAATGAAAACTGTAATATCAAAATATATTGCATTTAGTCTATTAATTATTGTTGGATTGGGAGGGTATGCTCAGGCAGACACTACAGCATCAACAAAAGATAAAGTAGAAAAAGCTAAAAAAGGTGCTAAAGCAGATATTGATTTACCTGTAATAAAACTGAAGATAGATGAGTCAACGACTAAAAACTCAAAACTAAAAAAAGGAAAAGGTTGTGAGAATTTAGAAGAGGTAGAGGGTGAGACATTTGATGATTATCCTATGGCTAAAACAGTTCCATGTGATAAAGTTGATTGTAAAGATTTACCACCTGCTGTACTTCATGATGACAATTTTAAAGAGTTACCAACAGCAAAAACAGATGGAAGCTGTGACGAGTAATAAAAGGTAACTATATCTTTAATTTGATATAATCCCCTCTAAAAAAGAGGGGGAACTATTGACCTTTGAAACATATCCATTTGAGAAATTAAACAGTTTATTAAAAAACATTACTCCAAATACTGATTTTGAACCATTAAGTCTTACTATTGGAGAGCCACAATTTTCTACACCACAATTTATATTAGATGAGTTAAATAATAAAGCTTCTTTGCTTAATAAATATCCTAAAACAACAGGTGAGACTGTTTTAAGAGAGGGTATGCTAAAATATTTAAAAAATCGTTTTAATCTAAAATTAGATAATTCTCAAATTATTCCTACTTTTGGAACAAGAGAGGTTCTTTTTAATTTTCCTCAATTTTTACTACATGATATTGAAAATCCAGTAATGGCTTATCCTAACCCTTTTTATCAAATATATGAAGGTGCAAGTAAAGCTAGTAGAGCAAAAAGTATATATTTAAACTTACTACCTGAAAACAACTTTCAGCCTATAATAGATGAAGATAAACTATCTAAATGTGATTTTGTAATAATTAATACCCCTAATAATCCAACCTCTTCTGTTATGTTAATTAATGAGCTTAAAAGGTGGGTTAAGTTAGCTCTTAAATATAATTTTGTACTATTAAATGATGAGTGTTATATAGATTTATATTTAGATAAACCTTTACCATCTCTTTTAAATGCTAGTATAGAGGTAGGAAATAGTGAATTTAAAAATATTTTAGTTATTAACTCAATCTCAAAACGCTCTTCAGCACCAGGTTTAAGAAGTGGATTTATTGCAGGTGATGCTAAGATATTAAAAGAGTATATGACATATAGAACTTATGTCGGTTGTGCTTCTCCTCTACCTCTTCAATACGCCTCTGCTGTAGCTTGGAGTGACCAAAATCATGTTGATATTTTTAGAGAACTATATATTAAAAACTTTAAATTAGCAAAAGAGATTTTAGGTATTAATCCACCAATGGCTACTTTTTATATTTGGTTAAAAGTAGATAATGATATAGAGTTTACAAAAAGAGTATATAAAGATTATAATCTAAAAGTAATAGCAGGGTCATTTTTAGGTAGAGAGGGGCAGGGTAGTGGCTTTATTAGATTGGCATTGGTTTATAATGAAGATAAAACTAAAGAGGCACTAGAGAGAATAAAAAAAGCACTAAAGGAATAGAATGCAAGAGCCACAAATAGATATAGAAGCACTAAAAAAAGATGAAAATTTTATTAATGATTTAAAAAAATTAGAAGATGAAATGAGGAGTCAAGGGAGTATTGATAAGGGATATAAACTCTTAGGTACTAAATTAGCTATTGAAGCTAGTGAAGATGAGATAAATGAGATATTTACATTTATCGTAAATCAAGCTTTTGATGTATTGGCTGACTATTTAACTAAACACAAAGGGTTTAATCTAAATGACCCTGAAGAGTTAGCTACAACTAGGGCTATATATGAACATGGAATTCAGAGATATAGTGAAAATGATATTAAAGGGTCTAAAGAGATATTTTTAGTACTTCACCATACAATAGAAGATAATGATTTAAAAGATGCAATGATGATACACGCTTGTGCTGTTATGGCAGGACATAGTTTTGATAATTTTATTGAAAATTTAGCAGATACAAGTAGTATAGATGAGAGTGACCCAACAGTATTTTTTATTAAAAGTTTTACACAGCCTAATGATATTTTATTAACAATGTTTGCTAAATATGTAAAACTAGGTCAAAATGAATTAAAAGTATTGGAAGAGAATAAATCATGAATAGAGAGCCTTGGGTTGCATATTTAGTTGTTATTGCTGTTGTTGTTGCTATGATGTATGGAAAATATCTTATGGGTGGAGATTCAGAAGAGAACCCTAAGGATAAAAAATGAATATCCAATCTGATTGTTTAGAGTGTCTTCTAAATCAATCCATAAGAGTAGCTAAAAATCTAAATTTAGACAAAGATAAATCAAAAGAGCTATTAGATATTGCGTCAAGTTGTATCTCTAAATATAGTGAAGTAACACCAGTAGTTGTAGCTTCAGATATGTATCCTCAAATGAGTAGTTTTTTAAAAAAAGAGGATATTTATAGAGAGTTAAAAGATTTATCTACTTTAGAAGCTTTAAAACTTCTACCTAGTGTTAAAAAGAGTATAGAGAGATTTGACAATAGGGTAAAAGGTGCAATTAAAGCTAGTGTTGCAGGTAATGTTATAGATTTTGCAACTCCTAACCATTTTGACCTCTCTTTAGAGTTTGAAAAGGTCTTTGATACACCATTTACTATAGATGATGAAGATGAGTTTTTGGAGAGATTATCTAACTCTCAATCATTAATGATTGTAGGTGATAATGTAGGAGAACATGTTTTTGATAAGCTATTACTTAAAGAGATAACTTATCTTTATCCTAAAGTGAAACTATATTATGCAGTAAGAGGTGTTCCTATTATTAATGATGTAACTCTTAAAGAAGCAAAAGAGATAGATATAGGAAGTGTAGCTACTATAGTAGATAGTGGTGTAGATACCCCTGGTTTAGATTATAATAGAGCAAGTAGTGAATTTATGGAGTTATATAACTCTATAGATTTAATTATAGCTAAAGGCATGGGAAACTATGAAGCTTTAGAGGGATTGGGATATAATAGGATTTATCATCTTTTTAAAGTAAAATGTTCTGTTGTCTCTTCTACTGTTGGGGCAGATTTAGGCTCTCTTATTTTTAAGAGAAATTAAGTTTATTATTAAGGGTGCTTAATTATTAAAATATATTTTCTTTTAAATAAATCTGATATAATATAGTTTAGATTTAAGAAGGAAAGATATGAACATAATTATTGCTGGGGCTGGTAAAGTTGGTTATCATTTAGCAAAAACGCTTTCGATACTGCATGATATAACGATTATTGATAAAAATTCTAAAGCTATCTTAAAGATAACTACACTTTAGACAAAAAATATAAAGAATTAGGAATAGTTTAAAGAAAAAGATGATTCTTAGAATGTATGCTCACACAACTAAGAATCATAGAAATTATACTACAAAGTATCTAATATAAAAATAA
>JAMOOP010000063.1 GCA_027065385.1 Campylobacteraceae bacterium
CAATTGTAGCCTTAAACCTGCCTTGAAAAGGTGTGTTAGATTTACTATCATATTCGCCTTGCTCTGGAGATAATTTTGCGGTTTTCATAGCTAAGTGCCAATCGTGTAATAAAGCAAAAGGCGCTGAAGATTCTATAGGTTCTCCATAAAAACTCTGCATACCGCCTATCTTAGCTCTAATTTGAGTAGTCCCTATAACAGCTATAGGCTGTCTTGCTTTCTTCCTTAATATTAGACTACTCTTAATCTTATTTATCATTTGTGTTTGTAGTTTAGCCCGCTCTCCCACAGGATAATCTCCCGCATTTGCATCAATCTCTTTCTTAGGCAAAAGCCGTGATATACTATCAATCAATAATAAACCACAATTCGGGTCTTTCAAAGCTTCGTGTATTATATCTATAGCTTCTTCCCCGTAAGCAGGTGTTTCTATATACAACCTTTCATCATCTATAATAACACCTAATTTCTCAGCCCAGTCCCAGTCAATAAGTTCAGTATCTATCATCAATATATCTTTCTTAACAGGCTTATCACACTCACATTCCCATTCATAAGTATTACACTTCCAACACCATTGCTGAGCTGTTGAAATTAACTTTAGTAATATACCTGTTTTAAAAGAATGGTCAACCCCAAATAAATTAGAAGTTACACCGATAGGAAAGCCCCCACCTAAAGCAAGGTCTAGCTCAAATATACCAGTTGGTAATCTTTTAAAACCTTTAAATACAGTTTCTTTCTCTGGTTTTACAATATCTTTCCAAGTAGGTTTATCTTTCTTGGCCATCAGACCCCTCTCCTGTCATTTCTTCATATTCTTTTCTCATTCTATCATCCACCCAATCTCTAACTTTTTCAAAAACATCATCAATTTTTTCAGGATGACAAGGATAAGACAAGCCCACATCTATTCTAGCAGAATGATATCTTTTGCCTGGGATAGGAACAGTAGCCCCAGCCTTTACAGTAACATAAGCACAAGGCACATCTACTGGTGGCAAAGGTATTTTATGATTTACTTGTTTCATTATTGTTTCCTCCTTAGTTAAATTATCTATGTCAATTACTTCTATAAAATAACTAACATAATTTCCTCTAAGAATCTTTTCGTAATTTCTGAATTTATATTTATACATCAGCTACATCCTCTAAATCCCACAAAACTTTTAATTTCATAATTATCTCAAAAACATTCTTTCTATTCTTTTTATATCTAGCATAAGCCCTTTTTATAAGCCTTATATCCCTGTCATCAAACAACCATCTATTCAATAAATAACCTTGCTTTAGTTTATATTTTGGTTTTATATATTTTCTAAACAATCTGATAAAAGCATTTTGATTTCTTGTTTGTAGCCCTAACTTTTTTAAAACATAGTCTAATGTATAAAATCTTTGCCCAGCTATAAAAGTTCTTTTGTTTTTCTTTAGCCTAGCCTGAACCTTATCAAGCCTTCTATAAAAATCAGCTAACTGTCTTTTTCTTCCCTCAGCCCTCTTTCTAGCATATTCTCTATAATATTCAAGCCTTCTTTTTTTAGTTTTACCTTTTTTAAAACTTCTAACTATACCTTTAATATATTTTTCCCTTTCTTTATAAAGCTCATCTATAAAATCTTTATAAAAATATCTAAAACATTCTAAATAAAATTCTTTTCTTGTTTCATAATTGCATTCTTTAATATTTCTAAATTGCCTGAGCCAATATTGTGGTTTACTATACTTTAAGAGTATGCTGCTCATAAGTTACAGTCTCATAAAATCTGCTTCTTGTTTTATACCATGCTCTAGTTTGTAAATAATAGGTATCCACAATATCTATAACTACTGGGTCAGGTAAGTTATAATCTATATTCCTTATCCTTCCAACAACCTGTTCTACATCACCCAAAGGAGATGCAAATACAAGTCCTCTAAGTCCTTCAATAGTTACCCCTACACCTAAAATACTATTTATACTAAGAATAATTTTAGAATTCTTTATTATCCATTCTCTTCTTTCTTTAGATGTGTTCCCTGTAATTATATTAACATCAGCGCTAGGAACACTTAATTTTTTAACTAAAAAAACATATATATAGTCTAACTGCCTGATTCTCTCTCCTATAACTAAAGTCCTTAAACCTTTCTTATATAAACTATTAACAGATTTTGCTATTAATAAATTTCTATCTTGATTATCTGCAA
>JAMOOP010000064.1 GCA_027065385.1 Campylobacteraceae bacterium
ATATTGGCATGTTTTTCCCTAAAGTGGATAAAAAGAATCGGCAAAATCATGAGAATAATGTATTGTGGGATGTTATAGTAGGTGGAGGGTATGAAAAGACGGGGTGATTTTGTCTAAAGTGTAGTTATAGATATACTAATATTAAACCTTTTTTAAAAGAAGATAAACCTTTAGAACTTCCAAATAGTATAGAAAAGTTAAAATCTCAAACTCTAAATTGTCATTTGTGTAGTTTAAGTAAATCTCGTAAAAAAGTTGTTTTTGGAGAGGGTTAAAAAGAGAAGATGTTTATATTACTAATTTTTTATTATCAAACCCATCTTTTAAAAAAGATGTATTTGAGGATTTAAAAAAAGTAAAATTACTTTATTAAAACTTTTCCCCCTTTTATATAACTCATAAAGTTTGGTGAATATATACTTTTAATAGTTGTTAATCCACTATTAAATTCACCCTTTTGTGTTACAAATAGTAAGTATTCAAAACTATAATCCCCTTTTGGAAGAGACTCAAAGAAAAAATATGTGGCACTCTTTTTTACACTTTTATAATATCCTAATCTATTTTTACTACTAATATTAACAGGAGTAAAAGCAGAGGATATTTCATCTTTTAATAGTATATATTTTAGATTTTTATCTACTTTAATATCTATTTTTACTTTTATTTTATCTCCTATTTTAATACTACTTTTATTAATTGGGATTATTTTTTTAGTTATGGTTACTGGTAAAGGGTTAAAGATTTCTGTTTTGTTTAAATCTTTGAAATATTGCCAAGATAGTTCACCCCATACAGGATTATTGTTTGGATTAGTAACTTTTATTGTTGACATATTTTTATCGAAGTTATTAAATACAACATTTAAATATTCTATACCTTTTGTAGCTCTCTCTTTAGCTTTTTCTAAAGTTGGTTTATAATCTATAGTTGTATTAAACTCAATATTTACTAATTTATTTTTATTTAAAATCCACGCATTATCTGATAGTAGGGCATATATAGCACTAACTGTTGCTTTTGTTGTTCTCCAATGGTTATCTTCTCTATTTTTAATAAGCCATATCTTCATAAGTTCTATAGAGTTTTTATCTTTTAGAACCTCTCTAAATAGTTCCATTATCATTGTATGTTTCTCTATAGGTGATATAGTTTGATTATTTAAATTATAATATTTAAAGTACATTCCTAAATCACTATCTATAATGGCTTTTCGTTTAATTGCATTTGCAATTTTTACAGCCTCATTTTTTCCAAGCTTTTTATTAAGCGTTAATGCAATCATTGCTTGTTCATATATACCTCTTCTACTCCAATACTTTTTAGCTTGATTAAGATAGTACTTATATGCCTCTTTTAATAAAATAGGGAACTTATAAAATCCTCTGCTATATAGATACTCTATTACCATACTATCTAAATGGTTATCTTCTAGTTTTGTCTCCCCTTTTTTTACTTTCTTTAAAAGAGTTTTATATTTAGATGCTATCTTTTTATCCATATAAGCTGTGGCTACTCCTAACATCTCTGTATTGGTTTTATTAATACCAAGATTTTTGAGTTTTCCAAACCACTCTAAAATATATTGAGTAGTATAGGTATCTATTTTACCCTTATCAAACCACGACCAACCACCACCATAGTGTTGCATCTCTTTTATATCCAGTTTAGTATAGTTTTTTTTCTCCTCTAATATTAATCTTTTTATATTAAGGAGTTCGGCTAACTTTTTTTGTTCTCTCTCTTTACTCCCTTCTCTCCAATTTTTAAAAATTTTATCCACTTTAGGATATATAGTTAATAGTTTATGAGCTATAGCATTAACAAAGTATCGACCAAAAACAGTATCAATAGAGTTATAAGATGAGTTCATAATATAAGGCATAGCTTTAATAGCATACCATGCAGGATTAGATGTAAATTCAACTATTAGTTTATGATTTTTAAACTCTGTTAAATTACTCTCTTTTAACTCTTTTAGTGTAAATGATTTGCTCTCTTTAGCCTTTAGGTAAAGTGGTTTAGTTTTTGTAATTAAGAGCTTATCTGATAATATTGGTATAACTTTTTGTTTTATATCTGTAAATTCATCTGTTTTTGCTGTAACAATATATTTTATATTGGATACCTCATCTTTTCTAGGTATTTTAATTTTAAAATCAATCTTAGTAGAAGAGCCTTTTGCCAATTTAAAAGATTTTGTAAGATTTTTATCTATATAAATCTTTTTATTATTTAAATCATTAAAAAGTTCTACTATGCAACTACCATTTAAATCTCTATCACTCATATTTATAACTTTTTGAGATAAAACTATCTCATCATCTTCTCTAAAAAATTTTGGAAGATTTGTTTTAACTACTATCTCTTTTTTAGTTACTATCTCTTTTCTAGTTACTGCTGTTTTTAAATCTTTAGTATGAATAAATCCTAAAAAAGTCCAACGATTTAAGGCATTATTAGTTTTAAAATCAATAATAATATTTCCATCTTTATCTGTTTCTAAAATAGGTTTAAAAAAGATAGTATTTTTAAAGTCTCTATTGTTATTGAGTTTATCTTTATATCTTTTATTATAAAAATCTTCTAAACCCTCATCTATTGGAGTATAAGATTGTGGTGGTAGTATAGATGGTTCATTATGTTTTTTATTATCAATAGATAGATTGTTTATATTAAATCCAAACCAATTTAAACCATAAAACTTTCTATCTATATAATCTACCTCTTCTCTCCAATTTTTTCTATCGACTACATAATGAAAATGTCTAGTTTTCCATCTATTATAGTAAAGTAGTCTATTTTTAGGGTATAGAGTATCTATTTTAAAACTATTTTTAATAAATTTATCAATAGAAGCATCATATAAAGAGGCTACCATTTGAGCCTTACTACTCTCTTTATCCATACCATTAATTTTTATTTTCCACTCTACTTTACTATTTGGTTTTAATTTATCTTGAAAACTTATATATTCAACCTTTAATCTATCTTTCCAAGGTACTTCTATAACTCCACTTTGACTATAATCTCTACTATTTTTAACCATTAAAATCGAGTAGAAAATATCACCACTATTATCTTTTGTTATAGGAATAGACTCTTTAGCTAAATCTTTAATATCTATCCACTTTTCTATAATTACTCTATCACCTTTACATAAATTAAATAGAACCATACTATTTGGTATAGAACTTTTTATATTTATTGTAGCAGTTGAACCTATCTTATACTCTTTTTTATCAGTTTTTTGCCAAAGAGCCATTTTATATGGAGGGGTTTTTTTATTTAAATTATAGATAGTAATTTTCTTACTCTTTTTAACCTTTGTAGCGTATCTATCTTCTGTAAATAGTGTAAATAGATACTCCCCTTGTGGTAGATGTTCTAAAAGTATCTTTTTTGATTTTTCTGTATTAAACTTAATAGTTTTAATCTTCTCTTTTTCTCTATTATCATCATACTCATAATTTTTAAATAGTTTTTGAAACTCACTTTTTGTATATATTGGTTTATCTACTCTACTCCAATATCTTTTTCTATATATTCTATCTTTATCTTTTAATCTCTCAATAACTATTTTACCCTTTACTCCTTCAAAATTACCATATAAATCTTTACTATCTAACTCTATAAAGTTTGCTCTATTTCCATCTAACTCCTTATCAATAATCATATCTACGGTAATAGCAACCGAACCAAGATTTACAACTCTAACAAAAGATTGTTTCTCTCCCATACTATTTACATCAATAGAGACTCTATAACTAAATAGTGGTTTATCTTTTTTAAATTTGGATTTAGTCTCAAACTCTATTTTAAATTTTCCTTTTTTATTAGTTAATATTTTCCCTACAGCAACCTCTTCCTCTTTTAGAACTTTAGGCTTTTTATCATAATCATCTATCCAAGGAAAACTAGCCACTCTATAGACTCTATATTTAACCTCTACACCATCTAATCTATTACCACTAGAAGATTTTATAACTCCCTCTACAGATACCTTATCTCCTAATCTATAGTTTTTATTTAATTTAGAAAACTCTACACTAAATTTCTCTTTTTTATATTTTTTTACAGTTATAGATTTACCTCCAAATATATTAGAGGATAGATATAAATTGCCTAACTCTATATCTTTAGGAATAGAGAATGAACCATAAATGGAACCAAACTCATCTGTTTTAAATATTTTACTTTTTAACTCGTTTCCTTTATGGCTATTTAGAGTAATTTTAACCTTTTTATTAGAGATGATTTTTGGTTTTTTATTGCTAAATCGTTTTACAACTAAACCTTTAAAAAGTACTCTTTCAGATGGTTTATATATAGTTTTATCTGTAAAGATATATATTATCTCTTTAGATTTATCTTTTTTTGAACTATCTTTATATTTATAAAATCTATCACTATAAAACTTTAAAGTATCTTTTCCGTAAGAGAGTTTTATGGAGTAATTTTTAATATTTTTAGGTATATCAACCAATCCATCTTTATTGCTTTTAATAGTGCTGATTAGTTTTGTTTCATCTTTTTTTAGTTTAATATTATAATTGTGGCTATAAAAAGAGATATTGACATCTTTTAAAGGGTTACCATACTCTCTATCTACAACTAAGATTTTTGAGTTTTTATGAAAATATGCTAACTTAGAAACACTTGATAGTGTATAAGATATATTTTTACTAAAATTTATATCATTAGATACTACAAATAGATAATTTCCTAATCCATAACTACCTAAAGATATTTCACTACTATGATTTTTATAATCATCTATCTTAGGAAGAGTTATACTATTTTCTTTAATAGATTTTAATTTATTAATATAATCTATTCTCTCTTTACCATATATATTATATAACTCTTTAATCTCTTTTGATGTCACTTTAAGAACTTTTAAATAGATTTTATCTATATTTTTATAAGATATTTTTGCTAAGATATTCTCATTAGGTAAATTAATCTCTTCTATAACTATACCTATAGATTTCTCTTCAATTTGATTCTTAATATATCTACAGTTAGAATAGATATATCTATCTTGGCTTTTTAACCCTTTTTTAGCATACTTTAAAGCCTTATCATACATCTTTTTTTCTAAATAGTATTTAGCAAGATATAAAACCTCACTACCCATCTTTTGAGACTCTAAAGAGTTTAAAGCATCAAGATAGTATTTATCTTTATTTATACCTACAAAATTTTTATATACAAATTGAAGTCTCTCTAAATTTACATACTCTAACGCTCTACTATTTTTATCTTTTTTATGAAATTGAAGTAGTTTTTTATATATTAAAATAGATTTATATTTAGGTAGGTTACTATTATCTTTATTGAAATTAAACTCTATAAAGTGATTTATACTACTAAAACCCTCTTTTTGATTTATATAAAAATCTTCATAAGAGTAGTAAAGATTATTAAAATAGTCCAAAGCTCTAAATGCCAAAAAGTCATAAAGTGTATCTCTTAACCCTTTACTATTCTTCTCTTTAGTTAAAATATTTTTATATTTTTCTATAGGTACACTCTTAGCCTCATCTCCTAAACTCTCCCAATATAGTTTAGATGCTCTATCTCTTATCTTTTTTAAACTCCATAGATATATATTTTTATTACTCTTCTCATCTATATAAGGGTTATATATTCGTTTATATCTAATAACCTCTAAAAAATCTCTATACATCTGTGCTGTTATAGATTTTAATATTAGTTTTGTAGTTACACTTTTTGTGCTATTTATCTCACTCTCTACATCTTTAATTCTCTTATCAAAATCCTTTTTTAATAGATAATTATACTTCTCTTTATATAAAAGAGCTTTTATAAACTCACTCTCACTGTTTTCCTTTTTTGATTGTTTATAGATAGCATCTACTACTTGTAAAGCCTTTTTAGGTAAACCCTCTTTTTCAAATTTTTCAACTATACTCCACTCCTGTTTATAATCTTGGGCATTTAAAAATATAGTTAATAATAGAAATAGTTTTAATATCTTTTTCATCTTTTTTATTCCTCTAATAGTTTATGATATTATATATCAAAAATATTTATTAATGATAAATATTTTATAAATATTTCGTTACTGATAGTATCAATCTATTTATATTCATTTTTTAAGCTATAAGTAATGATAAATATAGTTATAAAAATTGCTATTATAAATATATGAAGAATAAAAAAACAGTAATTACCTACGGAACTTACGATATGCTCCATGAGGGGCATCTTAATTTGCTCAAACGAGCCAAGGCACTTGGCGATTATCTTATCGTTGGTGTAACAGATGAGAACTATGACCGTTCAAGAGGCAAATTGAATGTAGTAGAGAGTACTAAAAAGCG
The DNA here is from genome assembly GCA_027065385.1 of Campylobacteraceae bacterium. Taxonomy (GTDB): domain Bacteria; phylum Campylobacterota; class Campylobacteria; order Campylobacterales; family Sulfurovaceae; genus UBA1140. The sequence goes on from JAMOOP010000064.1 coordinate 6,351, forward strand.
AGTAAAAGCAGTTGAAGAGCTTGATTTTGTCGATAAGGTTATAGTCGAAAAACATAAAAAACAGAAAGCCCAAGATATGGTAAAATATGATGTTGATATATTTGCCATTGGTGATGATTGGGTGGGTGCATTTGATTACCTAAATGAGTTTACACATGTTGAGTATCTACCTAGAACAGAGGGAATATCTAGTACAAAGCTAAGAAGAGAGAATTTTGATTTAATCAAAATGGGTATGGTCGGACTTGGAAGAGATACCCAATCTTTTATAGATGAGGCTCAATTTGTATCTAATATTAAAGTAAATAGAATTTATGCAGAAGATTTTTTAGCTGTTAAAAAGTTTACTAAAAAAAGTCCAATTATTAAATTTGGACACGATAACTATGATGAATTTTTAGATACACCAATTCAAGCTGTTTATATAGATACTTCTTTAAAAAAGCACTATACTCTTATTAAAAAAGCATTAGAGGCTGGAAAACATGTACTTTGTGAAAATCCTATTGCTTTAAATAAAAAAGAGTTAAAAGAGCTTTTATCTCTTGCTAAAGAGAAGAAAGTTCTTCTTCTATCTGCTTTAAAGACAGCATTTTTACCAGCATTTAATCAACTCCTAAAAGAGCTTGAAAAGGGTGAGATTGGAGAGATAAAAGAGGTTAGAGCTACTAGAACATCTCTATATAGAGAGAAGAACTATCCTGACAGTTTTATGGAGCAAGGTGCTACTAATATCTTATCGGGGTATCCATCTTTACTAATTCATAAAGTTTTGGGAAAAAGAAAAAGTATAAAGTTCTTTGACCAAAAAGAGAAAAATTATGATATTAGTAACCTAATTATAACTACTCATAAAAATGATACTGTAGGTATTGCAAGAGTAGCAACTGGCATTAAGTCAGAGGGAGATGCTGTTATATCTGGAACAAAAGGGTATGTATATATTCCAGCCCCTTGGTGGTTAACTAAAGAGTTCTACTTTAGATTTGAAGATACACATAAGAGCTATAAGTTTAGTTATGAGTTTGAAGGGTGTGGACTTAGATATATGATTGCAGAGTTTGCATCGCTTATTCAGAGAGGAAAAAGAACATCTAAGATGTTAAGTCCTACCGATATGGTATCTATTAGTAGAGTTGTATTAGACTATAATGAGTTTAAAGATAGTAATAATAAAAAAATAAAAAGAAGGAGAAATAGTTTATGATATATGAGGATTATTATATATTTACACCAGGCCCTGTTAAGATGTCTGAAGAGATTTTAGAGATTGGGGCAAAGCAGACACCATATTTTAGAAATGATAAATTTTCAGAAGTAACTTTTAATTGTGAAAAGGGACTTTTAGAGATGGTAAATGCTCCAGAGGGGAGCAAAGTTATATTTTTAACAGCATCAGGTACTGCTGGTATGGAGTCTGTTGTTATGAACCTATTAACTAAAGATGATAACGCTTTAGTGGTTCATGGTGGTGGATTTGGAGGAAGATTTGTAGATATTTGTGCAACTCATAATATACCTCATACAGATTTTCAAGTAAAAAATACAAATCTATATAATATAGATAAGTTAGCACCAAAAGAGAACTATACATCTTTAATAGTAAATGCTCATGAGACAAGTGTAGGACATATTTACGATTTAGATGCAATGGGAAATTACGCTAAAGAGAATAATCTATTTTTTATAGTTGATGCAATTAGTATGTTAGTAACTGACCCTATTGATATGTCAGCTCAAAATATAGGTGCAATAGTTGCTAGTAGCCAAAAAGGTTTAGCCTTACCACCAGGTCTTACTATGGTAATCTTATCTCCTGAAGCTATTAAAAGAGTTCAAGATGTAAAAAATCTATACTTTAACTTTAAAGACTATTTACGAAATGGAGAGAGAGGGCAAACACCATACACTCCAGCAGTTACAATTATGTTACAACTTGAAGCTAGACTAGCTCAAATTAAAAGAAGAGGGGGAGTTGTTCAAAGTATTCAAAAGGCTAAAGATATAGCTGAATATTTTAGAGCAAATATTAAAGATTTACCTCTAAAATTCTACACTCCATATATGCCGAATGCAATGACAACACTTACACCAACAGATGGGAAAAGTGCTATGGATATTGTTAATGGTTTAGAAGATGGATATAAAGTTATGGTTTGTCCAAATGGTGGGGCCAAGAGAGATATTATCTTTAGAGTATCACACATGGGAGATATGACAAAAGCTTATGTTGATGTGTTGCTTGATGCGATGTATGATTTTTACGGTAAAAAGAGAAAATAGTGTCAAAGATAGACCCAAAAGTTTTAAGAGAGGCTCAACTTATTATGTTAGACTCTCTAATCGAGTTTGATAGAATTTGTAAAAAGTACGATTTTGACTATTGGTTAGATAGTGGAACACTTCTAGGTGCAATAAGACATAAAGGTTTTATTCCATGGGACGATGATATAGATATATCTATGCCTGTAGAGGATTATAGAGAGTTTGCTAAAGTTGCTCCAAAAGAGTTACCAGATGATATGTTTTTACAAAATAAGATAACAGACCCAACTTTTCCATTTGACTATATGAAAATTCGTTCAAATAGAGCAAAAATTATAGAGTTTCATGAAAAAGGCAAAGATATAAAATATCATCAAGGTGTATTTGTAGATATTTTTCCAATGTTTGCCATAAAAGAGACCAAACTAAATCACCTATTTTATGAATACGCTTTTTCTCTTATTAGATTTTTTTCAGCTAAAAAGTTTGATTGTACTAAAATTAGAAAACTTCTAAAAAAGAGTTTAGAAAAACTTCACTTAGGTTGGGATAAAAAGGTAGGAACAAGCGTAATCTATAGTGGAAAAATGCCGGATGTAGCAGGAGCATTTAAATATAGTGCAATATACCCTTTAAAAAGAGTAGAGTTTGAAGGTTTAGAGTTTTTAGCACCAAATGACCCACACCACTATTTAGAAAATATATACTCATTTGATTATATGGAACTACCACCTATTGATAAAAGGGCTACTCATGCTGATGAGGTTTTGATTGTTTAAATATAAACTTATTATATTTTACCTAGCATAGTAATTTAATTTAAATAAGCTATAATTTTAGAATGAAAGTTATTATAATATTAGCTATACTTATTGGTATAGTAGCACCCATATTAATATATAAAAGAGATAGAGAGTTAAAGAGTCTTCTTATCTCTCTTTTACTTCTATTAGGAGTTGTACTTTTAGGAATTATAGGTACTGTTATGCGTTCTTTAATGCCTCTTTATTTACTCCATTTAGTAGCTTTAGTTTTTGCCTATATTAGCTATTTAGTATATCTTATAAAAGATAGGTTTTATTGGTATATATATCTTCTTCCATTTGGAACTTTACTTTTTTATATTCTTTTAGCTTTTATAGGGAATAGACACATTTCTGGATTTTAATACTTAAAAGCTGTTACTTTTAAACAAAGAGAGTCATAATTGATTACTTTTTAGGCAAAAAACACTTCTCTTTTAAAAAAAAATGCGATACAATCTTGGCAACTTAAAACTTTAGGAGACAACTAAATGGGTAAATTTGTAAACAGTGTAGAAGAGTTTTTTACATTTTGTGAAGATAATGAAGTAGAATTTGTAGATTTTAGATTTACAGATATTAAAGGTATGTGGCATCATATATCATATAGAATGAGTGCTGTAGAAGCTGATATGTTAAAAAATGGTCTTCCTTTTGATGGTTCATCTATTGAGGCTTGGCAACCGATTGAAAAATCAGATATGATTCTTAAACCTGATGTAAAGACAACTTTTCTTGACCCTTTTACTGCAGATAATACTATTATCGTAATTTGTGATGTTTATGATATTTATAAAAATGAACTATATGCAAAATGTCCAAGAAGTATTGCTAAAAAAACATTAGAGTATATGAGTAAGGCAGGAATTGGTGATGAAGCTTTTTTTGGTCCTGAAAATGAGTTTTTTATATTTGATGATGTAAAAATTTGGGCTGGAGTTAATCAATCTGGATATAAGGTTGATAGTGAAGAGGGTGCATGGAACCGTAATAAAGATTTCGGCGAAGTAGGAAATATGGGACATAGAAGTGGGTTAAAGGGAGGATATTTCCCTGTAATGCCTATTGATACAATGGTTGACCTTAGAGCTGAAATGATGCAGGTATTAGAAGATGTTGGTTTAACTGTAATGTTAGGTCATCATGAAGTTGCACAAGCACAAGGTGAAATTGGTATTAAATTTGACAGTCTTATAGAAGCTGCCGATAATGTTCAAAAGTATAAATATGTTGTTAAAATGGTAGCTCATTTAAATGGAAAAACTGCTACTTTTATGCCAAAACCACTATTTGGTGATAATGGTAATGGTATGCATGTTCATCAATCTATTTGGAAAAATGGTAAAAATCTTTTCTATAAAGAGGGAGAGTATGCAAATTTAAGTGAAACTGCTTTACACTATTTAGGTGGTATCTTTAAACATGCTCATGCTGTCTCTGCATTTACAAATCCAAGTACAAACTCTTATAAAAGATTAGTTCCAGGATTTGAAGCACCAAGTATTTTAACATACTCTAGCCAAAATAGAAGTGCTGCTTGTAGAATTCCTTATGGTGCAGGAGAGATGGCAACTAGAATTGAAACTAGATTTCCAGACTCAACGGCTTGTCCATATTTAGCATTTGCTGTACTTATGTTAGCAGGTATTGATGGAATTAAAAACAAATATGAGCCAGTAGGTCCTATGGATATAGATTTATTTGAACTTACTCTTGATGAGATTAGAGAAAAAAATATTCCTCAAATGCCTCATACATTAAGAGAATCACTAGAGGGATTGATTGCTGATAATGATTTCTTAAAGCCTGTTATGACAGAAGACTTTATTGATACATATCAACATTATATGTTTGAGAGACAAGTTTGGCCAGATGAGTCAAGACCTACAGCATTTGAGTTTAAATCAACCTATTCTTGCTAATCTTTAGGACAAGGTAATAACCTTGTCCTGATTATAAAATTCTAAATTAATCTAAAACCGTTCTACAAAACTTACTCAAACTTACCTATAATTAGGTTTGTATGAAATTTGCTTCCTGTTTCAATGCTACTGGTTAAATTTAGAAGTCCAGCCTCTAAATTCATTGCCTTTAGTTCCACAGGCGTTACTTCGGGGTGAACTCTCCCTAGTTGATTATGTAAATTGATAGATGCATTTAAATCTCTA
>JAMOOP010000065.1 GCA_027065385.1 Campylobacteraceae bacterium
ATATGGTGGATTGATATTATATCACAATTAAAAACACAAGTCAATATTTTGAAATTTTTTTATTATGTAAATATTACTATTTAATAGTATATTTTTCTATAATATCAAATACATATTAATGATACTATATGCTTCTCTCCCTTAGTTACAACAGCACTACTAGGTAACATTAAAATCTCTCTTCTCTCTTTTAAAACTTTAATAGTTGCATAAGAGTTTGGTTTAATTTTCATATTCCTGTTATTGATAACTACTCTAAACTCTATAACTCTATTCTCTAAATCAACCAGAGGGTATATATAATCTATCTTCGCATTATATATCTCTTTATCTCCACTAAAAGTGACCTCTACCATATCACCATTTTTAATAAAATCTCTATCTGCCTCATAAGCTTTTCCTTCTACCCATATAGTAGATAGGTTAGCTATTTTATAAACAGTCATACCTTTTTTTACAGCAGAACCCTCTGTAACCTTTTTATCAATAACTACTCCAGAGTATGAGGAATAAAAAGGTAGATACTTATAAACCTCACGGTATTTTTTTATAGATTTTATATCCTTTTTTGATACATCTAATAGAGTTAATTTTTTCTCTATGATTTTGGCTAAATTTTTATCTACCTTTAATGCACTTAGTAGCTCTATTTGGGCTTTATATACTTTGGGAGTGTATATATCAAAAAGTTTTTTAGATTTATTGACTCTATCATATATATTTGGGGCTGTTATCTCCTACTACAAGTGGCTTTTCAGAAGAGTAGATAACCTCTAAATCACCAACTTTACCACTTTTACTAAATCCTACAGAAGAAGACTCTTTACTACATACTACTAAAAATAGCCCTATTGTCAAAATTGATATTAAATTTAATATCTGTCTCATAATAAATATCCTTATTGCTTTAATAGGGAAATATATTCTTTTTTTGTGTAAAGTGTATGTAAAAAATTGTGTAAAAGATAAGAATGGTAAAATTAACTTATTATTTCTTTATATAACCATCAATTATATTTAAAACATCCCCATTAATCTTTAACTTCAATTCCATAATAGAAAGAGGTAAATTAAAATCTTTCATTTTAACCTCATCTTTTTGGGTAACAAGTAAAGAAGTAGCACCAATTTTTTCTATTTTCTCTTTTAAACTCTTTTCGTCAAAATAGGCATGGTCTTTAAAATATATTTTATCAATAACACCACTAGGTAAAAAAGGCTCTAATCTTTTTGGATTTGATATTGCTGTAACTAGAAGCATTTTATTGGTAGGATTTTTAATATTAACTACTCTTTTAAAATCTCTATCTTCTACTAAATTTAAATCTGCAAAATATTTTGAAAAGTAAAACTCTCTAAATGCTCCTGCTGGAAATGGGAGGTAGTTTTTAATAGTTTTTGGAAAAAGTAGTATCTCAAACTTTTTTATATCTACTCTATTAAAACCATCATCTAAAATAATAACTCTAGCACCTTTTTTTTTGGCTAACTCTATAGCTTCCTTTCTACCTTCACTAACTATAACGGAGGCATTAGGTAAGCTTTTTGCCATAAGCATAGCCTCATCTCCACTTTGAAAGACATCTACTAAAATATCTCCTCTACTACTTACTTCAATAAGCCCTCTACTCTCTCTTCCATATCCACGAGATATAATAAAAACATCTTTATATTTAGAGGCTAAAGCTATAGCAAAAGGGGTTTTTCCACTTCCACCAACAGTTAAATTTCCAATACTAATAATGGGAATATTATAACTCTTTTTAAAAACTATAAGTCGTCTTATTAACATAAAAGAGCCATATATTAAGGATAGAGGAGTTAAAAGAAGTATAAAAGCCCAATCTAAAAGGCTAGGTTTAAAAAAGAGTCTCTCAAAAAAAGAGACTATATTTACACACCTCATTAGATATGTGCATCAGCTACTTTTTTAACAGCTTCACATACTCTATCAACATCACTATCGGTTAGTGACGGATAGATAGGTAAAGACATAACTCTTTGGAAACAGCCTAAAGCTACAGAGTAATCAAATACTTTCATTGAGTATTTACTCTTATAATATTTGGTTAAATGTAGAGGCATAAACTGAACACTTACCTTTACACCCTCTTTTTTAAGCTCATTTACAAAATGGTCTCTATTTTTATCAATCTCAACTATATATAAAGAGCAAATATCACTATCATCTCTTTGTGGAAGTTTTACATGGTTAAGATTAGATAAAGCTTTATCATATTTAGATGCTATCTCTTTTCTTCTTTTAATAGTCTCCTCAATTCCCTCTAAATCAGAAAGACAATATGCTGCATTTACTTGAGACATATCATATTTCCAACCAATATCAACAACATCATAGATATAATCAACATTTCCATAGTTATCACAAGATTTTCTCTGCATTCCATGGAAACCTAAAAGTTCAGCTCTTTGATATATCTTTTTATCATTGGTAACTAACATACCACCATTAATAATAGAGTTACAAAGATGTGGTGCAAAACTAAATACTGTTATATCAGCACCAGAGTTTCCAATCATCTTACCTTTATATGTAGCACCCATTGCACTACTTGCATCTTCAATAACTTTTACTTTGTATTTCTTGGCTAAGGCGTATATTGCATCTAAATTAACAAGCTTTCCTGACATGTGATTTATAATAATCGCCTTAAGCTTTTTACTCTGATTTTTAATCAGTGCTTTCTCTAACTTTTTAAGGTCTAATGTGTAGTTTCTACTCTCTATATCTACAAAAATAGGCTCTGCATCAAAATGTCTTACAGCCTCTGGGACTGATGGAAAAACATTTATACTACATATAACCTTATCTCCTCTTTTAAAATCTAAAGCACACATTGCTAAATGTAGTGCAGAACTCCCACTATTTGTAGATATAGCATAGTTACAACCTATAAAACTTTTAAAAGATTTTTCTAACTTTTTAACTTTTGTATTGTCAGAAAAAGAAAGAACATCATTTACATATTGTGTCGTATTCTCTTGAATTGTCGGTTTAAAAAACTCAATTATATTTTCCATCTTTTTTCACTTTATTTTAATATTTTTATCTTATACTTGCTATTATACAACGAATAATATTAAATATAATTGTAAACAATAGATATTTTATACTATTTTTTTATGTTATTTCTAAAATGGGCTTAAAAATTCACATTTTACTGTAATATTTTAGTATAAATTGTCTAATTGCACTCAACAGTTGCTAATTTTTTAATTTCACTACATGTAAAACCAGCATCTCTTCTTGCTTGAACATTGATATGTGGTCTATGTTTATCTATTAGCTTATACTTTTCTAATATTTTAAAATAAGTATTATAATCTAATTTTCGTTCATTACAAATATACTTAAACCATTTGTCACCTTTTTGGACATGTGAAATCTCTTCTTTATATATAATATCTAAGCTATCAATTAATTTTTTTACTAAAGGTAACTTTCGTCTATTATAAAGTTTTTTAACAATTTGAGGGTTAACATCAAGTCCACTTGCCTCATAATATCTAGGAATTATCGCCATTCTCTCTATAATATCTCCTGCTGTATGGATAGAAGCATCAAATAGTCCAGAGTGAACAGTAAAATCTCCATACTTAAAACCAATCTCTTTTAATAGAGCATTTAACATTTTATAGTGTCTTATCTCATCAAGTGCCACCTCTAACCAATCTAATTTATACTCTTGAGGCATATTAGCAAAACGATATACAGCATCTAGTGCTAAATCTATAGCAGAGTATTCAATATGAGTTATGGCATGAATTAGAGTTCCTAACCCCTCTTTTGTATGGAAATCTTTTCTAGCTTTTAGCTCTTTTGGATTTACTATAGTGCATTTAGTAGCATAAGATGGGTTTTCAAATAAAATAGGGGTAAAATTTTTAGAGGAAATAGATTTATTTTGGCTACAATACTCAAAACATTGTTGTGTCAATTTCTCTTTTTTCTCAATATCAGAAGTTGTAATTGCATTTTCTAGGAGTGTATATAAATTCATGACAATATTATATTATAAAGGCTATTTAATGGAAATTAAAATACAACCAATGGGCGTATATCAGACAAATTGTTATATTATTACTGTTGATAATAAAGATATTATTATAGATGCAGGGGTTGGGGCTACTGATTGGGTTTTAAAAAATATTAAAAATCCTATTGCTATTTTAAATACACATGGACATTTTGACCATATTTGGAGTAATGGTGAGCTACAAACAAAACTAAAAGTTCCTCTATATGTACCAAAAGATGATGCTTTTATGTTAGAAAATGACCCATTTGGACAGGGAACTCCCTCTTCTAAACCTGATGTATTGGTTAATGGTGATGAGGAGTTTAATATAGATGGAGTAAAAGTAAAATATAGACACTTTGCAGGACATACACCTGGAAATAGTATTATAGAGATAGAAGATATTTGGCTAAGTGGTGATTTTCTTTTTGATGGCTCTATTGGTAGATGGGATTTCCCATACTCTAGTGGAGAAGATATGATTAAAAGTTTAGAAAAAGCTATAAAGATAAAAGAAGATTTTACTCTATATACAGGTCATGGAGTGAGTACAACTCTAAAAAAAGAGCAACAGATAATGCCTCAATGGATTAATTATGTTAGAAACAGTATATAGAGAGAAAAACTATTTAAAAATTTTACTTCTCTTTATAATTATTGCTTTTTTTATCCCTTTAGGATTTGTGCCACTTTTTGACCTAGATGAAGGAGCTTTTAGTGAAGCTACTAGAGAGATGCTAGTAGGAGGTGATTATATTACCACCTATTTAAATGGAGAGTTAAGATTTGATAAACCAATACTTATCTATTGGTTTCAACTACTAAGTGTAAAGAGTTTTGGACTTAATGAGTTTGCACTAAGATTGCCTTCTGCCATTGCTGGGGCTTTGTGGGCTTTGGCTATTTTTGAATTTACTAAAAGAGTGATAAATAACAAAACAGCATTTTTTGCTACTATATTTATGATTAGCTCACTTCAAATCAATCTAATAGCAAAAGCCTCAATAGCAGATGCCCTTTTAAATCTATTTATTGCTTTATCTATGTTCTATATCTATCTATATTTTAAAAATAGAGATAAAAAATCTCTATATCTTACCTTTTTATTTATAGGATTAGGAACTCTTACAAAAGGCCCTGTGGCTATTATGATACCTTTTATTGTTAGTTTAATACTGTTTTCAATTAGAGGGGAATTTAAAGAGTGGCTAAAGATGCTATTTAATTTTAAAGGAATTTTAATCTTTTTATTAGTGGCTCTTCCTTGGTATATATTAGAGTATATGGCACAAGGTCAAGCTTTTATTGATGGTTTCTTTTTAAAACATAATCTTAGCCGTTTTAGCTCTGCTATGGAGACTCATAGTGGGAGTATATTTTATTTTATTCCTGTACTAATTATTGGAGTTATGCCGTTTACATATTTTGCACTAAAAGCTATTAGAAATATAAAATCATATTTTAGAGATGATTTAAAATTATATCTTTTTATATGGTTTGCTTTTGTATTTATCTTTTTTTCACTCTCTGGAACAAAACTACCTCACTATATAATTTATGGTTACACTCCACTATTTATTTTAAGTGCCTTATATATAAAAGAGTTTAATAAAAATTGGCTTATCTATCCACTACTAATATTTTTAACTCTTCTTCTCTTTCTTCCTGATATTGCTACAGTTTTTAAAAGTAGTATAAGAGATAAATTAGCAGTTGTGCTTGTGGAAAATGCCTATAGGACATTTGATATTTGGTATAGATTATCTCTTTTAGCTCTTATTATATCACTTATTTTTATGATTATAAGAGATATAAAAAAAGAGACTCTTCTTTTAGGAGTTGGTTTAGTTATGATAGTAGTTGTAAACTTTGTAGCAATTCCTGCTTATGGAAAACTTATGCAACAACCAATAAAAGAGGCTGGATTACTTGCGAAGAAAAGAGGATATAAAAATATAATTATGTATAAAATCAATAATCCATCTTTTAATGTCTATTATGAAGGTTTAGTTTTAAAGCAAAAACCAAATAACGGAGATATACTCTTTACCAAAGTTACAAAACTAAAAGATTTTAAAGAGTATAGAGTTATATATAGAAAAAATGGGTTTGCTTTAATTAAAGTTCTCCTTTAAAAGCCTCAATTTTAGCCCTTTCCAATCAGGCAAAAGATAACTAAGATAGTTATAAAATTCTTTGCTATGATTTAGGTGAATAAGGTGAGATAACTCATGTTTATGTTACTCTTTCACTAATTTATATAGGAGTTTTGACTATGTCAGAGAAATTAAATCAAATAAAAAAAGTTGGGTTTATACTTAGACCTAACTCTCCAAATATCTTATCTCTTTATAATGAGATAAAGTTAAAGTTTGAACGAAGAGATATAGAGGTTTTTTTAGATAGTATATCGGCTAATATGATAGATATAGAGGGTGTGGATTTTAATCTAATGTGTAATAAGGTTGACCTTTTAGTCTCTTTGGGTGGAGATGGAACTTTACTATCTTTGGTTAGAAGAAGTTATGGGTATGATAAACCAGTACTTGGTATAAATGCAGGGAATTTAGGATTTTTGGCTGATACTCCTATAAACTTAGTTGATGAAATGATAGATAGATTAATTGTTGGGGATTATAGAATTGATAATCGTATGTTAATTGAGGGTTATATTGAAAAAAAAGATGGAAGAGAAGATTTTTATGCTTTTAATGATGTTGTAATTACTAGACCTACTATTTCACACATGGTTAAAATTGATGCTTCTATTGATAATGATTGGTTTAATACTTATAGAGGAGATGGACTTATAATATCTACTCCAACAGGCTCAACTGCCTATAATCTCTCTTTAGGAGGTCCTATTATGTATCCTCTATCAAAAGGGTTTATCATGACACCCATTGCTCCACACTCCTTAACTCAAAGACCTTTAGTTGTACCTAATGATTTTACTATTAATTTAACATCTCCTGACGAGTTAGTTGTGATGGTTGATGGACAAGATAACTATACTCTAAAAGCTACAGAAAAACTTGTAATTGGTGGGGCTAGTATAAGTGCTAAACTTTTACATAAAAAAGAGCATAGCTATTTTGCTGTTTTAAGAGAAAAACTATCTTGGGGCGATGAGTAATGGTTCATAGAATTTATCTAAAAGATTTAATTTCATTTGAAAAAGCAGAGCTAGAGTTAGATAAAGGATTAGTTGTATTCTCAGGTCCTAGTGGTGCTGGAAAATCTGTTTTAATGAATGCTGTATTATCATCTTTTGGATATGGAGTGGCTGAAGCTAAGTTGTGTGAAATATCTATTGATAAACCTTTAGGATTAAAGAGTGAAGCTTATGAGCTTGAAGATGAGATAATAATTAAAAGTATTAAAAGAGATAAAATAAGATACTATTTAGATGGACAAAATATCTCTAAAAAGACTTTAAATTGTCTATTTAAACCATTTGTGCAGTTTTTATCAATCCGTGATAAGAGTATATTTAAAAGTAGTGAGCTTATAGAACTTATAGACAACTCTCTATCTTCTAAAGATAAAGTTTTTAAAAAGTTATTAAAAGAGTATAAAAATAGATTTAATAACTATAAACTCAAATTAAAAGAGCTAAATAAAATAAAAAGTGATGAGTTAAGATTAGCTGAACTTATAGAATTTACAACTTTTGAGATAGAGAAAATAGAGTCAATAAATCCTAAAATTGGTGAAGATAAGGAGCTACTTAAAATAAAATATCAATTATCAAAAATAGATAAGATAAATGATGCTCTAAATCAAGCAAATAGTATTTTTGAGTTTGAAGAGATAGTTGATGAGGTCTATAGACTGTTAGATAAAGATAATAGTTATTTTGTGGAGATGATGAACCAACTTAGAGCAGACTTTGAAGATATTGAGATATTAACAGAAGAGTTAAATGGGGTTGATATTGAAGAGGTTTTAGATAGACTTGAAAAAATATCATATCTTAAAAATAGATATGGAGGAGTTAAAGAGGCTTTAGATTATGTAGAGGCTAAAAGAAAAGAGTTAGATGGATATAAAAATATTAAACAAGATAAGAGTTTTTTAGAAGCATTTTTATCTATGGAGTTTAATGAACTTATGACAGTTGCTAGTAGAATTAGTCAAGCTAGAAAGAGGGAGAGTTTAGTTTTAGAAGAGAAACTTCAAAAGTATCTTCTTGAACTAAAATTACCTGCCATTAAATTTATCTTTAATTCCATATCTTTAGATGAGTTAGGTTGTGATAAGATAGACTTAGATTTAAATGGTTCAAAAGCATTAACACTTAGTGGAGGTGAGTTTAATAGAGTTCGTTTAGCTTTAATGGTTGTATCACTATCTAATATAAAAGATAGTGGAGTTTTAATTTTAGATGAGATAGATGCAAATGTAAGTGGAGACGAGTCTATAGCTATAGCTAATATGATATTTAAACTCTCATCAGTATATCAAATTTTTGCCATATCTCATCAAGCTCATTTAGCATCAAAAGCCAATCAACATATTTTAGTAGCTAAAAAAGATGGAAAGAGCCAAGCTATATTATTAGACAAACAAGGTAGAGTTGATGAGATAGCACGGATTATTGGTGGTGAAAGACCTAATAAAGAGGCAGTTTCATTTGCTATTAGACTATTAAGGGAAGAAAAGGAATATTAAGTTCCTATCTAACCTCTAAAAATCCATCTGCTATAAACTCACCATTACTATTTCGTTTACCTTTAATACTACTATCATCAAAACTAATAATATCTTTTCTTATATTATAGCTTTTTTTATTCCATGAGTTATTATCTTGAAAGCTATATTTATCTATATAGTTTTTTCCAGAATCAAGATTTATATTGCCTATTAGATTATGATTTGTTAAAATAAACTTATAGCCAGATTTACCATTATTCCATGATATATTTTTAACTAAAGTTATAGCTACTTTATTATCATTTGAATCAAATCCTCTACCTCTATTATTCCAAGCTTTACAGTGTGTTACAATATGTGCATCTCTTGCATGACCACTTCTATTGTGAACTCCTAACTTAAATCCATTTCCATCACCTTGAAAATCTCCTTTGTTCCAAATATCTTTTCCATTATCATAAGCTAAACAGTTTGTAAAAGATATAGGATTTCCAGCTTCCCAACAATCAAATCCATCATCAGAGTTTCCCCAACTTCTACAGTTTATAAATCTATTTCCAACTCCAACAAAAGGCGTAGGGTCTGTTTTATGTCCTACTATTACAAAACCATCTGCATGTTGACCATGGCTATTGACATCAAAGTTATGATATGAGTCACAATTTACAATAGTATTATATTCAGCACCATCACTCATAACAAATCCACTATAGTAGTTATCATGAAGAGATAAATTTTCAAATCTATTATGAGATGCTCTTGACTTTACATATAATCCATTTGCACTATTTTTTATTTCAAAATTTTTAAAAATAAGCCAACTACCTGTAACTATAAATGAGTTATTTGAGTGGTTTTGATTTAAATTATATACCTTATTATCTCCATAAGTTCCCACAAAAGATACCTTTTCACCATTGTAACTTTGAAAAGTTATAGGCTCTTCTCTTGTTCCACTTATAGATATTCTATTCTTTATAGGATAAGTACCACCTCTAATATTAACTATATCTCCTGCTTTTAAAAGAGTTGTGGCTTTTTCAATACTTTTAAAAGGCTTTTCTTTAGTTCCACTATTTCTATCATCTCCATTAGAGGCTACAAAATAGATACTATTTGCCTCTAATGAGATAGCTAGTAGCAATCCAAATATTAATTTAAGCATAATAATTTTCCTTTTTTAATTTATATTACATATTCTATCATACTTAATATTATTTTAAATTAAATTACTAATTTTATAGTAAAAGTTACATTTCTAAAACTTCTACCTTAATATGTCCACTCCACTCATCAGATACTATATTATAAACTCCATTAACTAAATCAATAAAAATTTGACTTTTACTAAGTGTCTCTTTAGAACTAGTTGATACCTCATTTATATTATATTTTGTACTTCTATCTATTTCAAATGCTTCTATTTCAACTTGAAGTCTATTTTCATCTTCTAATACAAAATCATCAAATAGAATTTGTTCAAACTCTTTTTTTTGCCCTTTCTTTTTATAGTGATGAATTGGCAGTGTTCCACCATTATAAACCCTTTCTGATATGGCATTATCTATGCCCCATCTCTCTTTAGCTTTTGGAGAATAGATATTATTAGCAAAAACAATTTCAGCATTTTCATTAATTGTAGGTGTAATTCTCTCATGTGGTCTATTTACTGTAGCATCAATTAAAGTAACTCTAACTCTCTTTTTTGCTTCTAAATTGGCTGATATAGTAGCATATACGCTACTACTATCATTAATACTAACATGGTCTATATGTATTAGGGTGTGAGATGGAACTTGAATATAGTTCTCTATTTTTCCAAAATATGTATCTTTTACTAATTGAAATCCATCATTTGGTTGAAATCCTCCATGTGTTGGTAGTATATATTTAAGTCCTAATCCATCATCTTTATCAGCATCTGTTAATGAGATTTGACCGACTAAAATATCTTTGTAGTATGGACTTTTCATAGTATCTCTTTCCATTGTAAGATTAGCTTCTATCCACTCATATTTCATCTGTTGTGTCTCTGGAGATTTAGCAAAAAAAGCATCTACAACATTTTTTATTGCACTACTTTCAATATTTTTAAGTTTACTTGCTACATAATTTCCACGAATAACACCTTCTGTGCTTATCCATTTTTCTATTTTTTTATCTAAAGCTAAATTTTCAATATTTTTTTCAATCATATATCTAGTAATTAAAGAACCCATACTAGCACTTATAATATTTATCTTTTCAGCTCCTGTCTCTTTTAAAACAAACTTTGCATACTTTGCAACAATTAGTGCATATCTTGGAATTCCATTTATACTACTATTTATATCTTCTATATCTTTTTCTGTATAGTAATTTGGTGGTCTATTTCCATAATACTCAACACCTGTTATAATATTTGAATAGTTATCTTTATTATAATTATCTAATGTTGGGTCTTTTGTATATTCAGATAATTTTTTTGTAAAGTCACTACTATATATATTTCCATATATATCATCTCTATAATATCCATCATTTTTAAATCCATGAACATATATTGTAACTGTCTTTTGACTATGTTTAAAAGCTGTATTATGTTTTAACTCTTCTTTTGGTTCTGGAATAGCATTATCTCCATTACCACCTCCACATGCTGTAAAAAGTAATACTATAGTAATTAGCAAATATCTATATTTCATTTCTATCCTTTGTTAAATTTTATTTTTGATTATATCATTTTGGACTTAAACTCTTTTTTGCTAATCTAATAGAGTCACCAAAACTAGCACAAAATAAACAATGTTCTAGCTGTAACTATAAATAATTATTTAAATTACTTATAGTCAGGCAACCCTGTAATAGTCTTCAAGAATAAATTTTATAGATTCTTTTTTG
>JAMOOP010000066.1 GCA_027065385.1 Campylobacteraceae bacterium
GTTTAATAATAGCTAGTGAGGTGAAACCAAAGTAGATGGAAGATTATTGTATCATAGATTAAAAACCATTTTTGATATTTTTATGGTTTCTATGATTTTCCATTGAAAAAGATACTATATTATAGAAGTTACCCCTCCTTTAATTAAAAAGGAGAGATAAAAAGAAAATCCTAGAATGGTAAAGGATCGCTTGTATCATTTATATCATTTGGACTAGGTGTCGCTGTTGGAGCAACTGTTGGTGTTGCTGTTGGAGCAACTGTTGGAGCAACTGTTGGATTAGCTGTTGCTGTTGGAGCAACAGTTGGTGCTGGATTAGTAGATTTTCCACTACTTCCACAACCTATCAACAGTGTAGCAACACTTGCTGTAACTATTAATTTTAATAAATCTTTTTTCATTTTAGATCCTCTCTACTATTTTACTGTTGTTGAGTAAACCCAGTTAATTTGTGCTTCGTTTCCAACTTTAGAAGAACTCATCTGTGTAATAATTGCAGGAAGTCCAGTATTTCTATTTCCATAGAAGTCAATATCAGCATATCCATGTGTTCCATTGTTAAAGTACTCACCATTTGTACCTTTTACAATATCTTTATCTTCTTCTAAATCTCTAAGTACTTGTAACTCATTGATATAACCTGCTGCTGGGTCAGTATTATATGGAGAAGTAATGTGTTGTAAACCAGCTTCTTCAGCATACTCTTTTTCATTGTCATCATATAGTTTATATTGTAACTTGAAGTCACCCCATGGACTCTTAGCAGTACCTTCATTATCCCAATAACCCATTGTATCACCTAATTGAACAAGTGGTCTTTTCATTGGTTGAGTAACAAGAATAGTATTTCTTTCTACATTAGCTACATCTTTATTAAATGTATAGTATGCTTTTTTAGTTAAGAATGTATCTGAATCTCTCTCTACACCAGTTTTATTATATTCAGAGAATGGACTAGCAGTTGCTACATTGTCATAAATTCTTCTATCTTGCATAGAAGCATACTCACCTGTTGCCCATAACATCATTTGGTCAACGCTATCATCTGTAAAGTTAGCAATTGCTGTTGCAGGAAGAAGTAGGTCTCTATTATCACCTTCATGTTGAATTCTAACAGAACCAAATAGAGCATCATTTGCAGGACTCTTAAAGTGGTCTAACATTCTTGAATTACCTCTAGCAATTCTCATTTTATCTGCATTAGCAGTATTATTTCCATCTGTACAGTTAGCATCAACATTTGGAGCACCAACACCACTTGCAAGTGTTAATGTACCATTAACAACACCATTTTCAACATAAGCTCGTCTCCATTGTGTCATTGGAATATTATTTCTACTTAGATTATTTAATAAATTACCATCACTATCACGACATAAATCAAGTGCCATTCTATAATCTTGGTAAAGTTTTGCATGTCTTAAGTGATAAGAGTGACTTCTTGCTTGAATCATACCATAAATAACAACATAACCAGCAGTTACATTATCTTCTAATTTACCAATTTCAAAATCTTCTTTCTCATGGTCAACAAAACTTACTTTATCTGTTTCATAAGTTGGGTCAACACCTTTAGCATAAGAACCATCTCTTGTTGATAATACACCATCTTTTGAAATATTAAATCTAAATGCATCATGTGCTGAAAGATAGATATTAAAGTCAATTAGCTCTCTCGAGTCATCTGCTGCATAAAGTACTGCTTTAGCAACGATAGCTGTATTGTTAGTATTTCTTACAATAAGCTCTGTACTCCAACCCTCACCAGCTTTAAATGCAGGATAAATTAATGCATCACCTTTTCCGTTTGCACTAAGAACCATATTTTGACTAGCTTCTACACCACCAAGATAAGTAGCAGCAACTACTGGGCTACCTGTAACTCTTTTACTTGCTCCATTAGTATCTACTTTATCATCATAATGAACTGGATAAGCATTTGTATCATTTGTATTAATACCTTTTGTATCAGTTGAAGTTATTTGACCATCAAATCCACCTTTAACGGTAAAAATCTCTCCGTTTACAGTCATATCGAATGCAATTGCACCTGATGAGAGAACAGCAACTGCTGCAATAGCAGATAACATTTTATTTTTTCTATACATAGTAACATCTCCTTTGTGTTTATGTTCGTGTGTTGTGTTGTATGTATATGACATTATGTAACTAATATAAGTTAATATTTTACAATTAGTCAACAAAACCTATTTGTCATGGGGTTATTTTACATGATGTAATCTTAAGTAAAGGTTAGTCCTTTTATAAAAAGAACTAAATCATCTAAATATCTACCTTTATATCGAAAACTTTTACCTTACTACTTTTATTAGCTTTAGAAAAAGATGTCTGTTTCCATTTCTTTATCTCTTTAGCTAGAATAAAATTAATAATATTTTCTCTCTCCTCTTCTAAAGTTGCTTTATGTGCTGGATATTTATTAAAGATGTAAATAATATGAAAATAATCTTTCTCTTTTAATGCAACTTTTAAAATATTGTTCTCTTTAGCTTTCCATAATATATTAAAATTATCTTTTCCTAACTCTCTTGCTCCTACTTTTCCTACATATCCACCGTTAGAAATAGTTTTTAAATCTTTGCTATATTTTTCTACATTTTTAGCAAAAGTTTCAATAGTTAGATTTTTATCTTGTAATTCTTTTAAAATTCTATTTGTCTCTTTTTTATTATTTAAAGAGATATGTGCAATTTCAGCCATATTTGGATAGTTATATGCTTTATTATGTTTTGTATAAAAATCATTAACTTCTTTTTTTATATCTTTATGTTTTTTTAAAACTTCTTGATATGCAATTGTATTAAAAATAGTATCATAATTTGCAATAAATTTCTCTAATCCACCTAATACTACTCCTCTTTTTTTTAACTCTTGTTCTTTTTTTATTTTTGCTTTCCTTATCTCGTTTTTATATAATTTCTCTTTATCTTTAAGTGTGTCTAGTACTATTTTTAGATATATATATCTTGATAAAAATCTCTTTTTACCATTATACTTAAGTTCATTATACTCTTTAGGCAAATCCTTTTTCATAATATATTGACCATTTATAGAGAAAACAGCATCTTTTGGAATAGTTTTATTTATATCTTTTATAGTACTTTTTTTGCTAATATTTTTATCTAAATTTGAGTTATTATTTTCTTTCGTTTTATCTGACTTGGTACACCCAGTCACAGATATAATTATAGATAAAAAAAACAGTAACAACTTTCTATTTTTCATTAACACTCCTAGTTATATTTTTTGGTATTATACTATCTAATCACTAATTTCCAATTTAAAACAAATTAAGCTAATTTTTTGATATAATTGATTTAAAAAAGAAAAATATATATGCTATACAAATATAAAGGTATTACAAAACAGGGTAAAAGTGTAAGTGGCACAATAGAAGCATCAGGTGAAGATGAGGCAAAAAAGAAACTAAAAATTCAAGGTATATTTTATAAAGAGATAAACCCAACAAAAGAGATAACTTTTAAAAACTTCTCTCAAAGAGAGATGCCCGGTCCACTTTTGAGTTCATTTGCTAAAGAGCTTTCATCTTATTTAAACTCTGGAATGGCAATACTTACAGCAATTAGGCTAATAGAAGACCAACATCAAAAAGAGAAAAAATATGCCTCTTTTTTAGCATCTTTAAGAACTATGATAGAAGAGGGAAAATCTCTATATCATGCACTAAACTCTCAAAGTGTTTATGCTATGCCTGATTTTTTCTTACAAAGTATTAATGTAGCAGGTCAAAGTGGTAAAATGGTGCCTGTTCTAATTCAGATGGGAGATTTTTTCTCAACACAAGCTAAAATAAAAAAGCAGGTTAGTAATGCTTTGGCTTATCCTATGTTTATTTTTATAGTGGCTATTGGAATGGTTGGATTTCTTATTACATTTGTAGTTCCTAAAATTACAGGAATATTTGAAGATACAGGGCAAGAACTGCCTCCTATTACTCAATTTGTTTTAAGTATAAGTGACTTTTTAAGTAACCACTATATTGCTCTTATGTTAGGTATTGTAGGTGTTATTATAGCTTTTAAACTATCATATAAATATATATACTCTTTTCAAAAGCTTTATGATACTTTAGTACTAAAAATTCCAGTAATTGGGGCTTTAATACAAAATTATGAATTAGGTCGTTTTTCATATATTTTATCACTTATGCTAGACTCTGGTGTATCTTATGCTCATGCTGTCAAGTTAGCTACTTCAACTTTTAGTAATGTAGCATTTAAAGAGGCTTTTGAAGAGGCATCTAGTAGAGTAATTGAGGGAAATAAACTATCTCATGCACTCCAAAGAGGTAAAGGGATAAAACCAAAAAGAAACTTTATGCAAGGGTTGGCTTTAGGTGAAGAGTCCAGTGAAGTCTCTCAAATATTATCTAATATTGCATCTTTATATAGAGAAGAGAATGATGATAAACTAAAACTTCTACTTAGTCTATTAGAGCCTTTTATGATGCTATTTATTGGTGGAGTTGTTGGTATTATTGTTTCGGCTATGTTACTTCCAATATTTTCTATGAACCTTGGAGCAAAAATGTAAATTTAGATAAAGAATAATTTTTGATATAATAGGGGATATAATTTTACTAAAAGGAGATAAGTGATGAAAAAATTATTATTAGCGTTATCGCTAACAACAACTTTAACATTTGCAGATTTTATAGGTGGAGAGGTTAATCTAGGCTATTACACTCATGCACCAAGTGGTACGGCACAAAATGGTGGTGATAGTGTTGATATAGAAGATGATTTAAAGTGGGAGAGTGAAAATGATATTTTTCTAAAAGCCTATTTTGAACACCCAATTCCACTTATACCTAATATTAGATTAGGTTATACAAGATTTACTCATGAAGGAAGTGGAGAAGCATCAAATTCATTTACTTGGGGTGGAATGACACTATTTAAATTAAGTGATGATGTATATACAAAACTAGATTTAGATATATATGATATATCGTTATATTATGAATTTCTTGATAATTGGTTAAATTTTGATGCAGGATTAAATATTAAGTATTTAAGTGGCTCTATTGTTGTTAATTCAACTACAAAACATGAAGAAAACTCTATTGAGTTACCAGTTCCTATGCTATATGCTAAAGCAAGAATTGATATTCCAGCTACCAATTTAAGTTTCCAAGCAGAGGGAGATTATATTAGCTATGGGGATAATGCTCTATATGATTTAGAGATTGGTGCTAGATACTCTTTCTTACTTGGTTTTGGAGTTGAGGCTGGATATAAAACATTTAAGATTAAAATTGATGATGTGGATGATATTAGTATGGACGCAGATTTTAGTGGAGTATATGGTAAATTGGTTTGGGATTTTTAATGGCAAAACAGAGATTTAGAAATATAAAAAAGGGAAATATAAAACCTATTAAGAGTAAAAAGAAAAAATCTTCTAAAGAGATAAATATTCCTTTTGCTACAAATTTTGAAAAAACAAAATCGGCAATTACAGATAGTTTTATGCTATTAATGCCTATTATGTATATTGTATTTTATTTAGTAATGGATGGAAGAGAAGGATTTGGAGAGCATAAACTAGAGGGGTGGATATATATTTTAGTTCCATTTATTATAGTCCAATCAGCATTTATGTTTAAAGGTAACGGTCAAACCCCTGGGTATAAAAATTATAATCTAAAGGTAATTGATATTCATTCGTTTAAAAAACCATCTCTATTTTCTATAGTTTTTAGAAATTTTGCTATGATATTATCTATTGCTACTATATTTGGTTGGCTTATAATGTTTTTTAGAAAAGATAAGCGAGGTCTGCACGATTTATTAAGCAATACAGCAGTAGTTAGAATTAGCAAAGAGATATGAAATTAACTCTATCTCTTTTTTACTTTTTCTATTTTGCACTAATTGGTGTATATATTATATTTATGCCTAAAGTGCTACTTGATTTTAATTATACAAAACTTGAAGTTGGTATTATTTACTCATCTGCTCCATTTATGCGTTTTTTACTTCCATTTATATTTAAACATTTTATAAAATTAGATAAAAAAGTATATATTATATCTCTAATCTTTACAGCTATTTCTACTCTTCTTTTTTTAAATACAGTAGAGAACTTTATATTATATTTTTTAGCATCTTTACTTTTTGGTGCATCTATGGGAATATCTCTTCCATTTATAGAGACAATAGCACTGCATAAATTATCAAAAAAAGAGTATGGTAAAGTTAGACTTTGGGGGTCTATTGGATTTATTGCTGTTGCGTTATGGTTAGGGAAAATTTTAACATCTCAATATGAAGCACTATATTATCTTTTATCTACAGCCTTTTTAACTTTAATATTTGGACTTATAGTTATTAGATATGATAGTGAGAAAGAGGAGATATATAAAGAGAGTGATAGCTCTTTTTCATTAACTAAATATTGGGCATTTTGGATTAGTATATTTTTAATGCAACTCTCATTTGGTGGGTTTTATAACTTTTTTACAATATATGAGATAGACCATGGAGTATCTTTAGAAGTTGCTAGTTGGATGTGGACATTTGGAGTTATATGTGAAATTTTTATGCTCTATTTTCAAGGTTCACTCTTACAAAGAAATCTTTTAAATATTATAGGATTTGCAACTATTGTTACAGTTTTTAGATGGTTATTACTATATTTTTATGCTGATAATATGACTATTACCTTTCTATCTCAATCTCTTCATGCTATTAGTTTTGCTTTATATCATACAGCATCTATTACATATATATTCTCTCTCTATTCTCAAAAGAAGTTAGCACAACAGTTTATATTAGGAATTGGTTTCGGATTAGGTGGCTCTATGGGTGCATTACTTTCTGGTCAAATTTATGGAGAGTATCTATTTTTAATAGAAGCAGTTATAACTTTTAGCTCTTTTATAATGTTATATATCCACTCAAAAAGAGTGAATATAGTTACATAAATGCTCTACCATTTATTTTAAGAGAGCCTTTGCTAAACTCAATATTGTAATATTTTTTACCATTTTTATCAATAGGTTGAAGTACCATCATTAAAACCATAGCTCTTGGATTAGTAGATAAAAGATTTACAAGTTCACTAGATGCCTCTATATTTACTTTAGCATTAAATAGACTATTTATAGCTAAAGGGTTATTTTTTATCTGTTTAAAATCAAAGTTTTTATCAACTGTAGTTAATGCTTTTAGTTTAAATCCATCAACCATTTTATCATTTTGAGTAATTTTTTCTATTGAAATATTTGGAATATCTATTGAAATATTAGAAGATACTATTTTCTCAAATATAGGTATCATTTTATCTAAAGACTCTTTTTCATCTAAATCTTTAGAAAGAATAGCGTTTAACTCTTTAAATGCTTCAATATTCATATTTTTTATCTCTATATCACTAGAGATATTTTTAAATATACTTTTTTCACCATCTATTAAATAATCAATTAAAGCAATATTAAGTTTTAAAGTACTATTTACAATCTTACCTTCTGTAGCATCTGTAGATGTTCCTGTAATACTATTTATAACTATTGATGCTGTATCATTACCTTCACCTTTAATACTTATTTTATCTATACTATATTTAGTATTATTATTAAAGTCTCTATCTATTGGATTACTTATAAATATTTTTGAGTTTAATAGTTCAAACTTTAACTGATTAGGAATATTATACGAAATCTCTTTAATAGTCTGATTTAGATTTTTAATCTTTTCACCTTTTATATCTCCATTAAATCTAACACCTTTAAGTTTTAACTCTTTATCAATATCTTTTACATATCCATCAAATCCTGAAAGAAATTTGTTAATATTAATATGAACTAATAAATCTCTATTTTTTACCATTTTTTCTATAGTTTCAACTACTTTTTTATCTTTAACATCTATATTAGTATAGAAAATATCAGGTAATTTTACAGGATATATATCTAAAGCCATAGCATTTTTTGCAGTTGGATTATACTCAATGTCTAAACCTACTTTTAAACCTTTAAGTAGTTCAATATCCTCTTTTGTTATCTCTTGACCTTTTTGATTTAGATAAGCTGTTATCTCTTTAGTATTATTAAAATCAATAACTAAATGCTCTTTATTTGTTTTAACCTCTCTATTTTCAATATTAAATCCAGATTTTTTAAGTGTTAATACCTCTTTATTAACCTCTTTTTTCATCTCTGTTACTATCTGTTTTGAACCTACTGTTAGGTAATATATACCAACAATAGCAACTAAAGCAACGACTGCTAATACTATTTTTTTAATCATAATTAAGTTCCTATATTTTATTTTTCTAATCTTATCATATAGAGATAAATAAGAGATTACCAATCATCATTATCTACAGTATAAACTCCATCTACTCCAATAAAAGCTTGATGTAATCTATCAAAATCACCATCTTCTAAAGCTGTAGCTAGTTTACCTAGACTCTTTTCACCTAAATAGTTCTTTGCTTTATTTAAATCATAATAGTACCTAAGAGTATTTATCTTTTTACCATTAAACCAACTAGATACTAAAATATAATCTTTTCTATTTCCCTCTATTTTAGAAAATGCACCATCTTTTGAGAAGCTATCAGCAAACATATAGAGTTTTTTATCATTAACCAAATATCGAGCTTCTCTCATACTCATATTTCCCATCATAGGTTGATATGTTACTTTATGGTTTTTAAAACTTACTTTTACTAATAGGTCTGGTGTATCTTCTTTTGTTGATTTATAAGTAAGATAAAAGTGTCTTCCACTTAACATTCTTTTATTAAAATATTTATATTTTTTATCTTTTCTATAGATTTTTTTAGTAGGTTTTGGAATTACTGTTTTTGTTATTGTAATATATGACTCTACATCAGAACTCTTTTTAATTGGTGCAATTACCTCACTTTTAACAGTTTTAGCATAAGAAGCATAAGGAATATATGGCATTGTATTATCACTCTTGGTTACTATTATATTTTGATGAGTTGGTCTATAGATTTGTCTATTATAGTTTCTGATTTTTGATGTATAGTTTCTAATAACTTTATGATTTAAAATATAGGGAGAACTTGCTATATGTGCATCAGGGAAATATCTTTTATATGCAGGTAGTTTTGATTTTAAAGCTTGTAATTTTGTTGTATGGTAGGCAAAAGGTATAAACCAACCATTAGAACGAACTACAATAACATGTGAACGCATTTTATAAGGTAGCCGATTAATACTCCTCTCTAAAACTGGTAATTGTCTAAAACTTCCAAATTGAATATAGTATAACCGATTTGCATATATAATATTAATAAAAATTGAGAGAAACAGTATAATTCGTATCACTTTTAAATACCTTTTTTGGATACTATTATATCACATAAAATGTCAACTAATAGTGAAATTTAGGGCTTTTGTACTATACTATAAGCTTATTTAATTTTTATAAATAAAAAATATAATAAATGGAGTATAAAATATGAGTTATAAATCATGGTTTATAAATCACGGAAAAAAACATAAAGAGATAGTAGATAGATTAGAGCATTTAAGTGATAATGAATTAATAGACTATTTTAAATTTGAAAATATGGTAGAAAAAGAGATAGATTTTTGCCCACTTTATGCTAAAAATAAAAAGTGTCACAATATAGAAGATTTAAACTGCTATCTGTGTGCATGTCCAAACTTTAGATTTAATGATAATGGGTTTAAAAAGATAGAGAATAGAACTCTATTGAGTAGGTGTAATATAAATTCAAAAGATGGAACACAATTTAAAAGTGAGACTGCAATTCATCAAAACTGTTCAGGGTGTAATATTCCACATAGTAAAAGTTATATAAAAAAACACTTTTCAAGAGATTGGTTTAAAATAATGAAAAATGTAAAAACGCTCTAATAGTGGTAAAAGTTAAATTTAATTATAAATTGATATTTTTTAATGTATAATTAAACCTTTTAAATAAGGGTAAGAGATGATTATAGTTGAGGATATACCACTATTTAGTAATCTACACAATAGATTTCATAATGAGCTTCGTAAAAATATATATGTTAGAAAATTTTCAAAAAATGGAATTGTTTTTTATGAGGGAGATTGTAGTGACTATTTACATATTTTATTAGAGGGTCACGTAAGACTCTATAAAACTTCACCCAAAAACACTATGATACAGCTACATAGATTAAATGCACCAAATACTATTGGAGAGTATGCCTGTTTAGAGCAAGTCCCCTTTCCTGCTACTTGTGAATTTATTTCAGAGAGTGGAACAATAGGAATGTTACATTTAAACAGAGTTAAGGAGTATCTAAAAGAGCCTGAATTTTCTCTAGCACTACTTAAATCTATGACCAATAAAGTTATGATGTTATCATCTCTAGTTCATAAAGAGACAATTCTCTCTTCCGAAGCTAAAGTTGCAGACCTTATTTTAAATGAGATAGATATATTTAATCGCATAAAAAATAATGAGATTGCATCTATTTTAAATATAACACCTGAAACACTATCAAGAATTTTAGGTAAACTAAAAAAAGAGAAAATAATTAATGTAAAAAATCATATTGTAACTGTAATAGATATGGAAGCACTACATATAATAATAGAGAAAAATACAATAAAAGCTTGTACTAATTGTCTCTCTAAAAAGAGGTAATATATATAATATCTCTTATTTTTAGATTACCGAATAAGACTTAAAATTATTTTTTCGCACATATTAGGAGTATAGGTTAATGGCTTATTTCTGCCACCTGTTTTATCTGATATTGTGGCTATTTTCCCCTTTTTATCTTTAAGCGTTATTTTTACTTTTCCACCTTTGACATCTTCTACTTTATAGAGTGTATATTTTCTATCACCTATTTCTAAATTTTCACCTTTATATCTTCGATTTATCTCTTTAGCATCTAATAGTTTTTTAAAATCAACTATATCTCCTACTCTATTTTGATGGAGATATAGCCATTTCCAAAATTTATTAATCTCTCTCGGGTTTTTTAATTGCATATAATCACCATTTGGAGTTGAGATAGATAGTTTATTGTAGCTGTTTATATAGAAAGTGGTTTCTCTTTGCCAACCTTTTACCATATTACAGATTGGTTCTGATGTTTTTTGATATTCGCTTTTTGTTTTATCTATAAACTCTTTAAAATCTTCTATTTCTATGGTTTTAAGCTCTTCTTCCTCTTCTTTTTGAGTGTTATTAGGCTCTTTTTTACTCTTTTTTTCTTTTAATCTCTCTACCTCTTTTTGTAACTCTTCTATTTTTTTTTCTTTATCTTCTAACTCTCTCTTTTTACGATTTATCTCTTCTTCTAAACTATCTAATATTTTTTTAGCACTAGGAAGATAAAGAGAAGAGTTATATTCCATTCCATTTTTAGTAATTTTTATCAATCTCCTCAAAGAAAACTCCATCTTAATTGCGAAAGCAATAAGGTGGAGATGAATTTGAGCTTTTAGGCAAATTATATCAAAAAAGATACT
>JAMOOP010000067.1 GCA_027065385.1 Campylobacteraceae bacterium
ATATTGGGCTGTTTTTTCCTAAAGTTGATAAAATGATTGATGGGGATTTTGAGAATAATAAGTTTTTGGGGGTTTTGGAGTATGATTGTTATGAAGAGAGTGGGTGATTTTGTCTAAAGTGTAGTATTATTTAGTAGTAGAAGTAGAAAGGCTATAGCAATTATAAGTTGAACTGCTCCTGTTAACCAATTTTGAGCTATTAAATTTTGCACAGCAAAACCAAAAGATATTATCATAATAATTGCACACATTTTAAATCTCCTATATATTTTTTAGTTTTATTCTCATAGAGTTTCCAACAACCAATAGTGAACTTAGACTCATAGATAACGCGGCTATTAATGGTATAACATATCCTGCCATTGCTATAGGGATAGTTATTATATTATATACTAAAGATATAGCTAAATTCTGTTTAATAAATTTAAATGTCCTTCTTGATATAATAAAACTATCTTTTATAGATTGAAGAGAGTTATTTAAAAGTACAATATCACTAACAGCTAAAGAGACATCAGCTCCAGCTCCCATAGATATGGCAATATTGGCTTTAGATAGGGCTAGGGCATCATTAATTCCATCTCCTACCATTACTACTATTTTTCCACTCTCTTTTAGTTTATCTATATAATTAGCTTTATCTATTGGTGATAGTTCTGCTCTGAATTTCTCTATACCAACCTCTTTAGCCACTCTTAATGCTACCTTTTTATGGTCTCCTGTTGCCATAATTACATCTACACCTATACTTTTTAGATACTCTACAAGCTCTTTTGCTCCCTCTTTAACTCTATCTTCTAACTCAAATGAGATAACTCTTTTCTTATCTATTGCAAAGTGGTATATTGTGTGATTTGTATCTAAATCTACGGCTATATTATGATTTTTTAGTAGATTATCATTTCCACCTAAAAGAGTTTTACCTCTATATTTAGCCTTTAACCCCTCCCCTTGAAGCTCTTTTATCTCTTCTAGCTCTACACCTTTTATATCTTTAAAATCATCTTCTAAATAGCTCTTAATTGCTAAACTTACAGGGTGGGTTGAGCTATCAACTAATGAGTAGAGAAGAGGATAATTATCTTTTTCTAAATCTCCAATAGATTTAATAACTTTTAATTTCCCCTCTGTAATTGTTCCTGTTTTATCTAAAACAACACTATTGGCTTTTGAAAATGTTTCTATAAATTTTGCCTCTTTAAATAGAATTCCCCTCTCAGCCCCCCAAGAGATACCAATAAGTGATGCAATAGGAGTAGCAAGTGCCAATGCACAAGGACAAGCAATAACAATAACCGATATAGCTACTACTAAAGATTGTTCAAAATTATCCCCATAGATATACCACCCTGCAAAGGTTAAAAGAGATAGTATTAAAATAGTTAAAGAGAAATATTTAGATATTTCATTTGTTGTATCTTCTATTTTTGGTTTTGAAGACAAAGCATCTTCAAGAAGTGTTACTATACTATTTAGTGTTGAAGAGGCATAATTTTTTGTAGCACTATATCTAACTACTGAACCTATATTTATTGTCCCACTATATATACTATCTCCTGCCTTTTTTTGAACAGGCATAGACTCACCAGTTAAACTACTCTCATCAAATGTTCCACTACTACCAATTAAAACACCATCAACTACAGCTTTTTCTCCTCTTTTAACCTCTAATATATTACCAACCTCTATACTATCAATAGATACTACCTTTTTAACACCATCTTCTATAATAGTAGCTTCAAGTGGAACTTGTGAACGGATTTTATCCATAGTGTCAACTGCATTTTTTTTACCAATAACCTCTAAATATTTACCAACTAAAACAAAAGTTATAATCATAGCAACAGAGTCAAAATAACTATGTCCCTCTCCTCCAAAAAGTATATATAGTGAGTAGATATATGTTAGAGTTGCCCCAGAACTTACAAGTAAATCCATATTTACTATTTTATTTTTTAAGCCATAATATGCCCCACGGAAAAAAATCCAACCACTATAAAAAAGGACAGGAGTAGAAAATATAAACTCTGCAATATGCACCAAATGCAGAGTTTCAGGCTTCATTCCCATAAAAAAACCTGCATATTTTGCAATATCTATCATCATAATATTCATACTAGCAAAAATAGCAATAGCCATTCTCATAAAATAGTCTTTTTTATTTTTAGTAGCCTTAATATCCTCTGCACTTCTATCATAAGGGTATGCATTATATCCGATACTTCTAATTGTATCTATTATTTTAGAGAGTGGTATTGTATCTTCGTCCCAAATAATTTTTCCCTTATTATTGGTAAAATTAATAGTAGCCTCAACCACTCCATTTGTACTAGCTAATACCTTTTCATTTAACCAAATACAAGCAGAGCAGTGAATTCCCTCTATTACTAAATCTATAGAGCTAAATCCATCTTTGGTAGTTTTAATATATCTTTGTTTAAAGCTATCCATATCAAAATTGCTACTATCGCTACCATCTGCGATTGGAGGAGAGAGTTTATTTTTACCAACCTTATCATAAAAACTATCCAATCCATCATCTTTTAAAATGTGATAAACACCTTGACAACCATTACAACAGAAATATAAATCTGGATTTTCCTCTTCTCTAATCATTACAGACTCATCAAACTCCAATTGACAATGGGTACATTTAACTTTAGGCAAAATTTTCCTTTTTTAGTAAAGTAAGTGGTAGTATTATATCGAATAATTAATAATTCAATAAAACCTCACCTAAAAGCTCTTTTATCTCTATCATCTCATTTTTATTTAAAGAGGCTATTTTTTCAATTAACCTAATATTATCAATAGAACGAATATGAGCAATTAAAATATCAGAATTTTTTTTCAAATTTTCTCTCTTTTCTACTCTAAATCTCAATGGTTTAGCATTATCAATTAAAGAAGTAGTAAGTGGTAAAATAATAGTGGTAGGATAAGAGCTTCTATTAATTTCATCATTTTGAAATATTAATACAGGTCTAATTTTACCAATCTCATTTGCCTTTTTTGATGGATTTAAATTGGCTAACCAAATTTCACTTCGTAATGGTATCATTTAAAATCTCATCTAAAATTTTATATTCATAATAATCACTACTAACTGTTTTTTCTATTGATTGCTGTAATCTATGTTTTTTTCGACCATCTATCACTTTAGCATAAAAACTTATCGCTTCTCTTATAATTTCACTTCTTTTTTTATCTAACTGTTTAACTAACCCATTTAAAATCGTCTCTAATTCACTATCTAATCTAACTGTTGCAACCATAATTTTACCTTATTGTATTTTTGTATTACAATTATAAGATATATAGCTTAAACAACAAGTTATTCAAAAACAACTTTTAGCTATAATCACGCCAATTATTAAACTAAGGTTATTTTAAATGGATTACAAAGATACACTATTACTTCCAAAAACCAAATTTCCAATGCGTGGAAACTTACCAAACAATGAACCAAAAAGATATAAACAATGGTATAGCAAAAACTACTATGAGAAGATGAAAACCAATCGTGAGGGTGCTGAGATGTTTACTCTTCATGATGGACCTCCTTATGCTAATGGAAATATTCATATAGGTCATGCACTAAATAAAACTTTAAAAGATATTATCTTAAAACATAACTATTTTCAGGGAAAAGCTGTAAGAATGACTGTTGGTTGGGATTGTCATGGACTTCCTATTGAACAAAAAGTTGAAGATAAAATGGGAAGAGCTAAAAAAGAGACTCTATCTACATCTAAATTTAGAGAGATTTGTCGAATTACAGCAGATAAAGCTTGGAAAGCCCAAAGAGAACAGTTTAAAACTCTTGGAATTATGGCTGATTGGGAAAATCCTTATATTACAATGGATTATAAATTCGAGGCTAATATATATAGAACTCTTTGTGAAGTGGCAAAAAGAGGGCTTTTAGTTGAAAGACATAAACCTATATTTTGGTCATGGGCTGCTAGAACTGCTTTAGCTGATGCAGAAGTTGAGTATGAGGATAAAGAGGATTACTCTATCTATGTAAAATTTGAACTTAGTGATAAAGCAAAAGAGAAATTAGGAATTGAGGGTAGTGTTGGAGTTGTAATATGGACAACAACACCTTGGACTCTTCCTGCAAATACAGGTATATCTCTAAATCCTGATGAGATATATGTAATGGGAGATGCTGGAAATATTGTAGCTCAAAGTAGATATGAAGCACTTATTGAAGAAGGAGTAATTAAATCTCACTCAAATAGAAAAATATCGGCTAAAGAGTTAGATGGACTATTGACTATTAATCCAGTAAATGGAAGAAGTTCTAAAATTGTTTTAGGTGAACATGTACTTCTTGATGGTGGAACGGGAGCTGTTCACACAGCACCAGGTCACGGTGAAGATGATTATAGAGTAGGTTTAGCTAATAACTTAGAGGTTTTAATGCCTGTTGATGAGAGAGGTTGTTATGATGAGTCTATTATAGGTTTAAATCTTCTTCCTAAAGAGTTTTTAGGAATGCATATCTTTAAAGCAAATGAGCCAATTTTAGAGATATTAGGAGATAATCTATTAAAAGTTAGTAAGTTCACACACTCATATCCACACTGCTGGAGAACTAAAAAACCTCTAATCTATAGAGCCACAAATCAGTGGTTTATATCCATTGATGATAAACCAAATGATAGTGATTTATCTTTAAGAGATAGTGCATTGGAAGCAATTAATAGTGTTGAATTTTTCCCAAAAAGTGCTAAAAATAGACTAAAACCTATGATAGAGGGGAGACCTGATTGGTGTATCTCTCGTCAGAGAAGTTGGGGTGTTCCTATTGCATTCTTTAGAGTTAAAGCTACTAAAAAAGTGATTTTAGATGAGGATATTTTAGAAAATGTGGCATCTGTTTTTGATGAAAAAGGGGCTGATGCTTGGTATGATATGAGTATAGCAGAGCTTTTACCTAAAAATTCGCCTTATAATCCTGAAGAGTTAGAGAAGATAGAGGATATTTTAGATGTTTGGTTTGATAGTGGTTCAACTTGGAACTCTGTAATAAGAAGTGGGGAGTATGACGCAGGAGAGTATCCAGCATCTTTATATATAGAGGGTAGCGACCAACATAGAGGTTGGTTTCAATCTTCACTACTCTTAAGTTCAGCTATTAATAAAATATCACCTTACAAAACTCTTATAACTCACGGCTTTACAGTTGATGCTAAAGGTGAAAAGATGAGTAAATCTAAAGGTAATGTTGTAGCTCCTGATAAAGTTGTAAAACAGTACGGCTCTGAAATTTTAAGATTGTGGGTAGCACTTAGTGATTATCAAACAGACCTAAAAATCTCTGATGGTATCTTAAAACAGACAGCAGAGCAGTATAGAAAAATTAGAAATACATTTAGATTTTTAATGGCAAATATTGATGGATTAGAGAGTTTAGTAGAGTTAGATGAGTATGGAGAGTTAGATAGATGGATTTTAATTAGAGCTAGAGAGGTATTTTCATCTGTAACAGATAGCTTTAATGAGTATGATTTTTTAAGAGGATTTGCTACTTTAAATAACTTTATAACAAATGAGCTAAGTGGTATCTATATGGATATTACAAAAGATAGACTCTATTGTGATAGTAAAGATAGTACATCGAGAAGAGCAACACAGTCTGCTATGGCTCTAATATCTAAAGCTATGCTTGGGTTAGTAGCTCCTGTTTTAACCTATACTGTTGATGAGATTTTAGATTATGCTCCTAATATTATTAAAGGTGATATGGAGAGTGTATTTGATTTAACATATCAAGAGATACCAGAGGTTGAGAGTAGCTTTAATGATAAAATACTAATTGAAGCTCGTGAAAAGTTTGCAGAGGCTATTGATAAACTAAAAAAAGAGAAACTTATCAAATCGACTCTTGAAGTAGAGATTGCAGGTGATATATCAATTTTCCCAATAATATATAGCAAAGATTTAGAGGATTGGTTTATAGTTTCGGCTTTAAATGGTAGCTGTGAGGGTGAAGAGATTAGCTCATTTAAAGTAGAAGATAAAACCTTTACTATCCATAAAGCATCAAAAGCAAAATGTCCTAGATGTTGGAGATATGTAAGTGAGAGTGAAGATACTGCTTGTGAGAGATGTCAAGAGGTGGTATCATAATGTTTGACCTAAGCCAACCAATTCCTAATGAGGTTATTATTGGGTCAATTATATTTATTTTTGCTTTGGTTGGGCTTGGACTTTTGGTTGTAGAGTATTATAAGAAAAAGAGATAAATTTTTAATTTATCTCTATTATAGCTATCTCACTAGGTGCAAAAAGTCTTATTGGAAATCTTGAGTAACCTACTCCTGAAGTTATATAGATAAATTTATCTTCTCCTAAAGATATTTTTCCATTTAAATATCTCCACTCATTTCTTATAATAGAGGTTAAGAGTCCAAGTTTTGTAATCTGTCCTCCATGATTATGTCCTGATAATGCTAAAATAAAATTATAATCTTTTAGATATTTAACTGTATTTGGTCTATGAACTAAAACTATAGTCTCTAAACTCTTATCTATTTTACTAAAAGATTTCTCTATATCTACAGGAGAGTTATAATATTTTCCTATCTTTTCACCAATTCCAACTAAATTAAATTTATAATTTCCACTTTTAACTACTACTGATTGATTATGGAGTGTATATATTCCTAAATCTCTAAGCTTACTTAAAAAATTTTCTACCCTAAATTTATATAGTCCCATTTCATGATTACCTAGAACAAAATAGGTATCTATCTCTTTAGTTAATCTTTTAAGTGGAGCTAATATATCTGTAGAAAAACTTTTTATACAAGCTATTAAATCACCTGTTATTACACATATATTTGGTTTAATATCTATTATATTAGTAACTAACTCATCTAAAAAGCTCTCTCCTAAATAGTAACCTAGATGAATATCACTAATATGAGCTATTTTGTACCCTTTTAGCTTGAATTTAGAGATAGAAAATCTTACTATTTTCTTTTTAATTTTATGATTAAAAGGAGATATAAAGTTATGTTCCATTATATTATCTTTTTGTGAAATAATAACATTCTTATAAGGAATTTTAGATGAAATTAGGTGTAAATATAGACCATATCGCAGTTCTAAGAGAGGCTAGAAAAATAGCAGACCCAAATCCATTAGATGCTTTAGGTATTGTAAAAAGAGCAGGAGCAGAGCAGATAACAATCCACTTACGAGAGGATAGAAGACATATAAATGATATTGATGCAAAAAATATAGTAAAACTATCATCTCTCCCTATTAATTTAGAGTGTGCTTTATCTAATGAGATAATAGATATAGTATGTAAACTAAAACCTCATCGTGCAACTCTTGTACCTGAAAAGAGAGAAGAGGTAACAACAGAAGGTGGACTATATATTTTAGGAGAGCATAAAAAGTTAAGAAAAACTATAAAAAGACTTCATAAACATGAGATAGAGGTGTCTCTTTTTATTGACCCAACTGTAGAAAATGTAAATAGAGCAAAAGAGTTAGGTGTAGAGTGGGTTGAGTTTCACACAGGGCAATATGCAAATATCTATGCTATGTTGTTTGGTAACTTAGGAAATACTCCCCACACAATTTCTAAACTTGAAGTTCCTAGAAAAGAGCTATCTATCATATTACAGGAGGAGTTGGATACATTAACTCTATTAAGCTCTATGGCTAAAGATTTAAAACTAAATGTGGCTAGTGGACATGGATTAAATTATGAAAATGTGCAAGATATAGCTAAGATTAAAACTATAGATGAGCTAAATATAGGACAAAGCATTATAGCCCGTTCTGTTTGGGTTGGGTTAGAAAGAGCCATTTTAGAGATGAGAGAGTTACTAAAATAACTCTTTCAATATTACACAATTACTATACATCTTTTATATACCATTCCACTCATACTTACTTATGGCTTTCGTAAGGGGGAGTTTTGAGTAGTATCTTTTATTTTAAGGATATATATTATGTGTAAAGTATTAATCATAATAGGAATGGGACTATTTTTTTGTGGCTGTAGTGAGCCAAAACCTTCAACTGAAAATTTAACTACTATAAATAAAGAGAGACGACCATTAGTTACAAAAAAATATGAAGGTTGTAAATTACTTGCTAGTGGGTATCTTGTTTGTCCTAAAGCTAGATAAGAAAAAACTCTTTAGTTATATCTCTCATCTCTTTAACATTATCTATTCGATTCACTAAATCTCTAAATTTAGATGAACCACTATATCCTTTAGAATATGTGTGTAGATGTTTTCTAAAGATAATAGCTCCGTAATCTCCAAAATGTGCTATCATTTGGTCAAAGTGTTCTAATACCACTTTTGCTATTAACTCTTTAGTTGGCTCTGTCTCTCTATTTCCATTTATATAGTTTGTCATAAGTTGAAATATCCAAGGTTTTCCAATAGCTCCACGACCAACCATAATGCCATCTGCTTTTGTATATTCCAATACCCATTTAGCCTTTTGTGGAGTTGTTATATCTCCATTTGCAATAACAGGGATAGATATAGCTCTCTTTATCTCTCCTATAGCTTCATAATCAACCTCTGCTTTATATTTTCCTGCTTTTGTTCGACCATGAACTGCTATAAAATCTGCTCCACTATCTTCGCAGATTTTTGCTATTTCTATATGGTTTTTACTATTAAACCCTAAACGCATTTTAACCGAAGTAAACTCTTTATTTGAGTACTTTTTTATACTCTTTATGGTTTTTGCCATAGTTGGTAGGTCTGTTAAAAGAGAACTTCCTTGAAGATTATTAACCACTTTTGGAGCAGGACAGCCACAGTTTAAATCTATAATATCAATTCCATCTTTACTATTTATAAACTCAACTGCTTTTTTTATTACATCTTGGTCTGAACCTGCTATCTGAACACTATAAGGAGTCTCTAATGGAGACTTTTCTAACATTTTAATAGTTCTTCTGTTTTGAAAGGCTAGTGCATTGGAGCTTATCATCTCACTCACTGTAAGGTCAGCTCCAAATTTTTTTACTACACTTCTAAAAGGTAGGTCTGTAAACCCAGCCAAAGGGGCTAAGGCAAAGATAGGTTTAGAGAAATTAAGAGTCATTACATATATGTTTAATATTTATAAGGTCTGTAATTTTATATTTTGTATGTGTCTTTTTTAAATCATATAAAGCTCTAAATCTCATAAAATCATCAGGGTCATGTTCATCAAGATACTCTCCTGCTTTATCAATCATCTCATAATCAAATAGAAGATATAAATAAGCAGTTTCAGCTTTTACATATTGAGTTTGATAATCTTTAAATAATTTTAAATTCTCATCAGGTGATAGCTGTTTTTTTGTAACATTTGCAATAAATAGAAAATCACTACATTTTAAATCTTTATTTAAATCTGTAATAAACTCATTTAAAATAGTTGTATCAAGACCTAAATCATTATTTCTACTTACTCTGCTTATTAGTTTTATAAAACTATCTCTAGTAAATATTTTACTATATTTTTTAGCTTTTGGGAAAGTCGTCTTTTTACTAAAAATTTTTAGTGCTTTTTCAAAAACAGTATTATCATACTTATCTCTATTTTGAAGTACCTCTTCTGCAAAATTTTCATCTTTTGCTAAACAGTTTAATTGATTTTTTATAACTATTTTATTTGATGATGAGAGTGCATTTGCTAACTTTTTCTCTCTAAAGTCAACACACTCACCCTTATCTATCTCTGAAATTATATTTAATGCACTTTGAAGCTTTTCAGAAACTCCATCTACTGTACCTACTGTTTCTATATTTGAAACTTGTAAAATAGATGCTGTCTCTCTTAATTTTGGTAAGTTGAATTTATGAGGTTTTGGCTCATGTAAAATTGACCAATAGAGTGCATTATTTAGGTTATCACTATCATTTTCCCACTTTTTAAATCTGAAAAAATTTTTAGCTCCATAAAACATCATGTGAACTAAAGATGCTAACATCAATATAAACATAGGTATAATAACCCAAATTGCTATTGGCAGTACTATATGTATTCCACCTATATCATAACCGAAATCATTTGGATTGATAGTATGAATATATCCCCCAACTATTGCCATTAAAACTATTGACGCGAGTATATACAAACCTAAACGCATAAATTCTC
The DNA here is from genome assembly GCA_027065385.1 of Campylobacteraceae bacterium. Taxonomy (GTDB): domain Bacteria; phylum Campylobacterota; class Campylobacteria; order Campylobacterales; family Sulfurovaceae; genus UBA1140. The sequence goes on from JAMOOP010000067.1 coordinate 10,144, forward strand.
CTTTTTATTTATGTTCTTTTTCTATAACCTCTCTACAAGTAATGCAGTATCGAGCAAATATTTTAACTTTAAGTCTCTCTATATTTATCTCCTCTTCACACATCTCACATATACCGTAAAGATTATTTTTTATTTTATCTAAAGCTAGTTCAATTTCTGCTAATTCTTCAGCTTGTTGAGTTAAAATTGCATTATCTACTGCACGACCTAGTGAAGTTGAAGCAAAATCAGCCTCATCTTTTAAATCATTATGACTCATACTATCCATCTCTTTAGTCGTAATATGTAGATTACTCCTTATCTTATCTTTTCTTGCCTCTAAAGCTGTCTTAAAAAATTTAATTTTTTCTGCATCTAACATTATATATCTCCTAATTATTTATGATAAGGGTGGTTATTTAAAATAGTTAAACCTCTAAATATTTGTTCCATTAAAACCACCTTTGCCAACTTATGTGACATCGTAATTTTACCAAAAGATATGGCTTGATTACATTTAGTCAAAAAAGCCCTCTCAAAGCCGAAAGCTCCACCAATAAAGAGGTTTACAACCCCTCTATCCTTAAACAAGTCTGAAAACTCATAACTATCTACCTCTTTGCTCTTTGGGTCTAATGCAATATTATAACCTGTTGATAGATATTTATTAAATGCGATAGTATAAGAATTTTGTGAAGCTTGTGTGGAAATCTCATGAGCTTTAGTTATATCTTTTGTAAAAATTTCAAAAACTTCAACTTTAGCAAAAGGTTTAGATATTTTTTTATAATGTTCTATAAGAGGAAGATATAGTCTATCTTTTGACTTTTTATCTATGATATAGATATTAATTTTCATATAGGTCACTTCCTATAACTTTATAAGTTATTTTATTTCCAAAGATATCATCTAATCTAACTCCTCCAATTAGACCAACAGGGTGTTTTGAATATTTTGCTAACTCTAAAGCCTCTTTTCCTAAAACTTTAGCATCTTCTTTTGTTGTAGTTCCTCTATATGCACCTAAACCAATATAATCTAAATCTAAACTATTTGCCTCTATAATCTCTTTATAATTATGAGTAGAAAGACCTAATAGTTTATTACCTATTTTATCTCTTATTATCTCTATAGCTTTATTTAAATCACTACTGAACTCTCTTATATCCTCTTGACCAATATGTAATCCATTAGCAAAATCTATAAGCTCTATAGTATCATTTATAATTAGTTTTCCACTAAAATATTTTTTTATAAGAAGTAAATCTTCTCTTTTCTCTTCTATAGAGCCAAACTTATTACGATATTGTGCTATGGGAATATTTAGTAGTTCAATTTTTTTAGTAATATCTTTTAAAGATAGACCTCTTTTTAAAAGGCTATCTTTATCTAAAAGAGCATATATCATCTCTGTTTTAACTATCCTGCTCTTCTTTTTTTATCTCTTTAGCTTCTATTACTTCTTCTTTAGCCTCAACCTTCTCTTTCTCTTTAATAGGTTTAATAACCTTAGGATTATCTTCTAAAAAGAGTTTTAAAAGTCCTGCTATAGTATCTTTCATATCATTTCTATCTACAATCATATCAATTAGACCATGTTCAAGAAGAAACTCTGAGCGTTGAAAACCTTCTGGCAAGTCAACACCAACGGTCTGTTTAATAACTCTCTGTCCTGCAAACCCAATTAAAGCACCTGGTTCTGCTATAATAATATCTCCAAGCATTGCAAAAGATGCACTAACTCCACCCATAGTTGGGTCTGTTAATATAGATATAAAAGGTAATCCTTCAAGATGTAATCTATTTAATGCAGCAGAAGTTTTACTCATTTGAAGCAGTGAGAATGTACTCTCTTGCATTCTTGCCCCACCACTAGCTGATACTATAATAAAACCACACTTTTTCTTAATAGCACGATTTACACCTCTTACTATCTTTTCACCCTCAACTGAACCTAAACTTCCACCCATAAATGAGAAATCAAATATTACTAATTCAACCTCAACACCATTAATAGTACAACTTCCACTAACTACTGATGAAGTTTTACCAGTCTTTGCTTTTGCCTCTTCTAATCTTTTTTTATAACTTTTTTTATCAATAAATTTTAAAGGGTCAATAGGGGCAAGAGTTGTATCATATTCAATAAAACTATCTTTATCACATAGATACTCTTCTCTTTTACTAGCGTTAATTCTAAAGTGATGATTACACTTAGGACAAACATTACATTTAGAGTCAACCTCTTTATAATACATCAGGGCTAAACATTTAGGACATTTTATCCAGTTGCTCTGTTCATTTTCTGCTGTCTTGCTATTACCTATCATACTTGAAAAAAGGTTTGCAAAATTCATTTATATGCTCCATTTCTTTTACTTGATGCAATAATACCATATTCGTTATCAATAGTGACTAATTAATATCTTAAATTTATGATAAATTATTCTGTTTTATTTTTTCATCAATATAGTTTTGAACAAACTTTTTAATATCACTATATATAAAAGAGTCCTTATAATCTTTTATTTTTCCCCCACTAGCATTAGGGTGTCCACCACCATTTCCTATTTTTTCAGCCATTTTAGAAACATCTAATCTATTATTACTTCTTAAAGAGAAGTTCCCTCTATAGTTTATATCCATATAAAAATCATAATCGGGATTTTCTAAAAGAAAAGTGTTTCCTAAAATAGAAGTGTTTCCTAAATTATAACCCAATAGTCCCTTATAACCATTATAATCTATAGTAAGTCTCTGCTTATCATTAGATAGAAGTTTAGTTACAAATAGAGCTACTAAATTATCTTTTGTATTATCATCTATCTGTTTAAAAAACTCTTTTTTTAGTTGATGCAGACTATTATCAAGCTCTATATGGGCATTATCATTCTCTAAATACTCTCTAGCTTTATCTATTAAAAATAGTTTTAATGCTCTATCTTCATCAGGAAAAAGTGTACGATTTATCTCCCTTGCTCCACTTATCATTCCTAAACCAACTTTACCAAACTCAAAAAACTCATCATCACTTATCCAAATATCTATGGCATTAATAGCTTTTACTATTTTAGTATATCTATTCTCTTTATCAAAATCGTAATGTTTCTGTAGCCAATTATATGTTATTAGAGTTGCTGATTTTGTAGTATCTAAAACATACCATATAAATTGATTTGCCGTCTTTTCTCCTGATATATGGTGGTCTAGTAGTTGAATTTTAGCTCCAACACTCTTAGCCTCTTTCTCTAACCAATTTGCCTCTTTTGTTGTTATATTTAAATCTGTTATTAATATAAGATGCTCATTTTCACTACTATTTATAAACTTTTCTCTTTTAATAGATGAAATTATCTCTTCTAATCTAGCTTTTACTTCTGGTCCATAGTTTGCATTATAACACTCAATTTTATTAAAGCACTCTGTTGTTAAATATTGACAGCCGTAGCCATCAAGGTCAATATGTGATAGGTGGTAAATATACATTATTTTAAAATATCCTCAAGGGTAAGTTCTCGTAGGAATGTATCTATTTTATATTGAAAGTTAGCTAAAAAAGGGGAGATATTGCATGTTCCTATAGCCCCATTTGGACAAGTTGCCGAGTATTGAGAACAATCAAATATAGCAGGAGCTTTACCTTCAGCTGCTAAAATTATCTCTGCAACAGTTACTTCATTTGCCCTCCTTGCCATTATAAATCCACCATGAGCGCCCTTTTTTGACTCTAAAATCCCTTTTTTAGCTAAAGTTTGTAAAATTTTTGCTAAAAAGCTTTTTGGAATATTAAGTTGAGTGGCGAGTTGTTCTGCACCTTGTGGTTTTGAAGAGGCTTGGATTATATCAAGTGATAAGAGGGCGTATTCACTAGCTCGTGTTAATAACATCTGCGTGTTTCCTTATATAAATATTTAATTTTGTAATTAAGAGTATTTTACTCTAATTTATATTAAGTTTAGGTTTTATCTATCTTTAAACAAATAGTGTTAAAATATCGCTTCTATTTCACAATAGTGAAAAATAAAATACCAATCAGGAGGTCATCATGGCTTTAGATAAGGCGAAAAAAGAAGAGATTATCGCTAAATATTCAAGAGGTGAGAACGATACAGGTTCTACAGAAATTCAAGTTGCACTAATTACAGAGAGAATTAAATACTTAACAGAGCATCTTAAAACAAATAAAAAAGACCACTCATCAAGACTAGGACTACTTAAACTTGTTGGTCAAAGAAGAAGACTTATGAGATACTTAAGAAAAGTTGACCTTTCAAGATTTAATAAAATTAAGTCTGACCTTGGAATTAGAAACTAATTTCTCTACAACTATTAATACAAGAAAAGAGTTCTTGTATTAATCACTTTTATCAATTAACTTTTTTTAATAAATATTTTTAATAAAAATCATAGTTTTGTCTAGTTAATAAAGTTTAGTGTGTATGACTAAACTTATTTTCATAAAAAAACTAAGATAAATCTTGACATAGATAACTCAATGTTGTATAATTTGCACTGATATTTTAAATAGGAGCAATATCTATAATGAATAATGAGAAGAAAGAAACTTCTATAGATGCTGAAATTGAAATTGCAGAAATCGAAGAACCTTCTACAACAGAAGATAATGAATTATCAGAAGTTGAAAGGTTAAAAGCAGAAGTTGCATCTTGGGAAGATAAATTTTTAAGAACACATGCAAGTTTTGAAAATAGTAAAAGGTTATTAGCTAAAGATAAGGCTACTGCTGTAGCTTATGCTAATGAGAGTTTTGCAAGTGATATTTTAAGTGTTATTGACTCTTTGGATAGTGCATTAAATATGATTAATGTTGACGAATCAGAGAATAATGAGTTTATGAAAAAAATGAAAGAGGGTTTAACACTTGTAGATGAACAGCTACATAAAGTGTTAGAAAAACATCATATTAAACCTGTTGAGTGTGATAAAGGGTATGACCCAAATGTGCATCAAGCAATTATGCAAGTAGAGAGTGATAAACATAATAGTGGTGATATAGTACAGATTTTACAAAAAGGTTATACTATAAAAGATAGAGTATTAAGACCTGCAATGGTAAGTACGGCAAAATAATTTTAGAAATGCTACTTTAGTTGCATTTTTAAAACAAAAAAAAGTATATACTGTCAAAAATAAAATGAAAAATATAGATAAAAATAAAATTTAAGGAGAATATAAATGAGTAAAGTATTAGGAATTGACTTAGGAACAACAAACTCAGCAATGAGTGTTTATGAAAATGGTGAAGCAAAAATTATTGCTAATAAAGAGGGTAAAAACACTACTCCATCAGTTGTAGCTTTTACAGATAAGGGTGAGATTATCGTTGGAGACTCTGCAAAAAGACAAGCTGTTACAAACCCAGAAAAAACTATCTACTCTATTAAAAGAATTATGGGTTTAATGTTTGATGAGGAACATGCACAAGAGGCGAAAGCTAGACTTCCTTACCACATTATTAATAGAAATGGTGCTTGTGCTATTGAAATTGCAGATAAAACATATACACCTCAAGAGATTTCAGCAAAAATTCTTATTAAACTAAAAGAGGATGCAGAGGCATATCTTGGTGAAGAGGTAACTGATGCTGTTATTACAGTTCCTGCTTACTTTAATGATGCACAAAGAAAAGCTACAAAAGAGGCTGGAACTATTGCAGGACTTAATGTATTAAGAATTATTAATGAACCAACTTCAGCAGCTTTAGCTTATGGATTAGATAAAAAAGAGTCTGAACAGATTGTAGTTTATGACCTAGGTGGAGGTACATTTGATGCAACTGTACTAGAGACTGGTGATAATGTAGTTGAAGTTATGGCAACAGGTGGAGATGCTTTCTTAGGTGGTGATGACTTTGATAATAGAGTTATTGATTTCGTAGCTGAAGAGTTTAAATCTCAAACAGGTATTGATATTAAAGCTGATGTAATGGCTCTTCAAAGAGTTAAAGATGCAGCAGAAGCTGCTAAAAAAGAGTTATCAAGCTCAACAGAGACTGAAATTAACTTACCATTTATTACAGCTGACGCATCAGGGCCTAAACACCTTGTTCAAAAAATTACAAGAGCGAAATTTGAGTCTTTAATTGATGATTTAGTAGCGTCAACAATTACAACTTTACAAAATGTTCTAAAAGATGCTGATGTTACAAAAAATGATATTAGCGAAGTTGTAATGGTTGGTGGTAGTACAAGAATTCCATTAGTACAAGAAGAGGTTAAAAAATTCTTTGGAAAAGATCTTAATAAATCTGTAAACCCTGATGAGGTTGTGGCACTTGGTGCAGCTATTCAAGGTGGTGTATTAAGAGGAGATGTTAAAGATGTTCTTTTACTAGATGTTACACCTCTAAGTCTTGGAATTGAGACACTTGGTGGAGTTACAACTAAAGTAATTGAAAAAGGAACAACAATTCCAGCTAAAAAGTCACAAGTGTTCTCAACAGCAGAAGATAACCAACCAGCTGTTAGCATTCATGTACTTCAAGGTGAGAGAGAGTTTGCAAAAGATAATAAATCTTTAGGTATGTTTGAACTAAGAGATATTCCAGCAGCACCAAGAGGTGTACCACAAATTGAGGTTACATTTGATATTGATGCAAACGGAATTTTAACAGTATCAGCTCAAGATAAAGGAACTGGAAAATCTCAAGAGATTAAAATTACAGGTTCGTCAGGACTTAGTGATGAAGAGATTGAAAAAATGGTTCAAGATGCAGAAGCAAATAGAGCAGAAGACGAAAAGAGAAAAGCTTTAGTGGAAGCTAGAAACCAAGCTGATGCTTTAGTTCACCAAACTAAAAAATCATTAACTGATTTAGGTGATAGTTTTGATGCAACTGAAAAAGCAGGGATTGAAGTAGCTATTAAAGAGTTAGAGACTCTACTTAAAAATGACTCTGCAACAAAAGAGCAAATTGAAGAAAAAGTTAAAACTCTAACTGAAAAATCTCATAAACTAGCTGAAGCAGTTTACGCTAAAGAGAAAGGTGGCAAACAAGAAAAAGCTGCTAAAAAAGCTGAAGATGATGATATTATCGACGCAGAAGTAGAGTAATATATTAAGATAAAAAATAGATATATAATTCTCCAAAATTTTGATATAATAATTTTAAAAACTTGGAGAATATTATGAATATAAAAAAGTGTAAAACGCTAGATGAAGCTAGAGTCGAGATAGATAAGGTTGATAATGATATTGTTAAACTTATTGCTCTTAGAAATGAGTATATTAAACAGATTGCTCACTTTAAAAACTCAGTAGAAGAGGTTAAGTCAGAAGAGAGAATAGCAGATGTTGTAAGTCGTGCAAGAGCTAAAGCTATTGAACTTGACCTCTCACCAAATCTTATTAATGATATATTTGTAAGATTAATAGATGATATGGTAGAGAGTGAAATAGCTGAATTTAAAAATGCTAAAAACTTTTAATTACACTAAAAAATAAAAAAATTCTTCTATATTGTATCTTTTTTAACATAAAAATTATATAATGTTAAAAAGATATAAAAAAGGATATAAATGAAGAAAAAACAGTCAGGAAAATTTTTAATTGTTGCAATTGTAATGTTTGTTATTGTACTAATAGTAACAAGAGCAGTAAATGTAACTGGTGGAGATAGTAATAACTCGCAAGTTACTACAACAACTCATCAATAAAGTATCATTAATATGTATTTGATATTATAGAGTAGTTAAAAACTACTCATACTCTGCAACAAAAGCTTCATAATCACCTTCAAAATCAATTATTGTTCCATCTTCATTAAGCTTTATAATTCTATTAGCAAAGGCATCAATTAACTCTCTATCGTGAGATACACATATAACTCCACCTTGATAGTTATGTAGTGCTTCACCTAATGCTATAATAGCCTCTAGGTCAAGGTGATTATTTGGTTCATCTAAAACTAAAAAGTTTGCACTATCCATCATCATTTTACTAAGCATTACACGGTGTTTCTCTCCACCTGAACAGCTATCAACTGCCTTACTCTGCTCTTCACCTGAAAATAGCATTCTTCCTAAACATTTTCTTATCTCATCAATATGCCATTTTGGGTCATGTCCCTGTATCCACTCATATAGCTTTTCACTTCCTACTACAATATCGGTTGCATTTTGAGGAAAATAGGTTGTTGTAATAGTTTGACCCCAATTATAAGCTCCACTATCTGCTTCTAATTCACCCATTAAAATACTAAGAAGTGTAGATTTACCAACTCCATTTCCACCAATTAAGGCTATTTTATCACCCTTTTCTACTTTAAAAGATATATCTGAAAATACCTTATTATCTCCATAAGATTTAGCTAAATTTGAAATCTCTAAAACCTCATTTCCAATATCACGATGTGGCTTAAACATAATAGATGGGTCTCTTCTTGATGATAATTTAATCTCTCCTACATCTAATTTATCTAACTGTTTTTGACGACTTGTTGCCTGTTTTGCTTTTGAAGCATTAGCTGAAAATCTAGCAATAAATTTCTCTAACTCCTCTTTCTCTTTCATAGCTTTACTATGACTAGTTTGTGCCTGTTTTGCTATTAAATTAGCTGAAATATACCAATCATCATAGTTTCCTGTAAATTCACGAATATTTTGGAAATCTAAATCTAAAATATGAGTTACAACATTATTTAAAAAGTGTCTATCATGAGAAATAACAATCATAGTACCCTCATGTCTTTTAAGTTCATGCTCTAACCAAGAAATAGTATTAATATCTAAATTATTAGTAGGCTCATCAAGTAATAAAATATCAGGCTTTAAAAATAGAACTTGTGCTAAAAGAATTTTAAATTTATCTCCACCAGTTAATGAACTCATTAAATCATTATGTTGAGATGCAGGAAAACCTAAAGCCTCAAGAAGTTTCTCTATCTTAACCTCTGACTCATAAATTGGGTCTTCATCTGCACAAATCATCTCCAACTCACCCAAACGAGCATTAACAGCATCATCTTCAAAATCTCCCGTCATATATAGCTCTTCTTTCTCTTTTTGAGCATCATATAACTTTTTATTTCCATAAAGAACAGCATCTTTTAGTGTAAAATCTTCAAAAGCGTACTGATTTTGCCCCAAAACACCCATTTTTAGATTAGGTTGAATTTGAACCTCTCCATCTGTTGGCTCTATCTCACCTGATAATATTTTTAAAAATGTTGATTTCCCAGCTCCATTTGCTCCAATTAAACCGTATCTTGTTCCACCATCTAGCGTTATACTTATCTTATCAAAAAGTACTCTTTTACCATATCTTTGTACTATATTTACTGTGCTTAACACCTATATTTCCGTTCATAAAAAATCTATGTAAACTTTTAAACAAGTTACATGAAATAAAATTATATACTATTTGGCTTAGTTTTAACAAATTAGAAAAATCACATATCAAACAAAGAAAATCCTCTATACTCTATATCATATTTTTTTAATTTAGCTGTTAACTTCAAAGCTTTTTGCTCTAATTTATATAAATCTATTTTTTTAGGATTTCTCTTAACTTCACCTATAACCATTCTTTTCTCTTCTTCATTAATAGCTACAATATCTATTTCATTTAAGTTTCCCCTCTCCCAATAGTTACCAATAACTGAATATTTAAACTCTAGCCTAAGCTTTTCTTGAAAATATCGTTCTAAAAATAGTCCACTATATGTCTCATAATCTCTTCTAACAATATTTTTAACATACTCATAGTTTTCTAATTCAATAGCACTTCTATATTTATAGATAAATCGAAACCAAAAGTTAAAAAAGTTATCTATAATCTCATATTTAATAGTTCTACTCCCCTCCTTAGCAAAAATAGGCTTAACTTTTTTTATAATTCTATACTCATTTTCCATTCTATCAAGATAACCTCCAATATTTCTCTCTAAAATAGACTCCATTTCCATGCGTGATGTTTTAGAAGATGCAATAAGTGAAAGAATAGAAAAATAGGTAGTATATTCCTTTCCAAACTCTTCAATTAATAAATTTTTACCCTCATCTAAAAATAGAGAGTAATCATCAAATATTAAATCTAACTGCTCATTTAAAGTAAAAGCTTTAGCATCTACAAATATCTCAACATATTTCGCTACTCCACCTGTTAAAATATAGAAAGAAAGTAAATCATCACTACTATAATTAGGAGAGTAATCTTCTAAAATCTCTTTAAGAGTTATAACGGAAAAAGCTTTTAGCTCCATTTTACTATTAGCTCTTCCAAATAGAGGCTCTTTTCTATCTTCAAATATCAGTTTCATAAGAGAATAGATAGAACCACTTAAAATTAAATTCATTTGACTTCTATCTTTATAACTATCCCAAATATTTTGCATATCAGAATATAGAGATTTATTAATACTTAAAAACTCTTGAAACTCATCTATTATAAGCGTAAAATCTTTTTTAGTAGAGAGTTCCATTAAAAACTCAAATAGCTCTTTAAATCTCCTTATCTCTCCAAATATCTTAATATCTAATTGTTGTTGGATTATCTTAATAAACTCCTCACAAAGCAAAGCCTCATTTTTCTTTGAAACAAAAAAATAAAGTTTTTTAGAGTAGGCTTCTTTTATAAGTGTTGTTTTTCCTATTCTCCTACGACCTATAATTATGGTCATTTTAGCTCTCTCTTTTGATAACTCTTTTATATTTTTTAGTTTTTTTAGCTCTTTTTCTCGGTTATAAAATTTCAATTGCTTACCTTTTTATTTATTGTAACTGTAGTTACAGTAATATAGGTTACAATAAAAGAACTTTATTTTTTCTATTTTAACCTATCTAGTTTTTTAAAACTCACCATATCTCCTTTTATAAGCTCTCTTTATCTTTTGGGCTAATTGATGCACACTCATAGCATAATATGAACTCTGATTATATCTAGTAATTACATAAAAGTTTTTTCCTCCATACCAAAGTTCATCATAACCTCTTTTTTCTAATTTAATAAGACTCACTTTCCCATGATAGTTAAAATCTTCTCTTGGTTCAATTCCCTCTAAATTTTTTCTATAGTATGTATGTCTATATCCTGTAGGAAGTTTATCAAATCTTAAACCCTCATATTTAACTCTAACAGCTATATCTTGACCTTTTCTCCAACCATGTCTTTTAAAGTAGTAGGCAATACTTCCAATAGCATCAACAACATTATTCATCTGTTTTTTACCATCTTTATTAAAATCAACAGCAAAAGCTTTATATGTACTTGGAATAAATTGAGCCAATCCAATAGCACCAGAAGATGAACCTCTTATATCTTTTGGATTTATATCTTCTCTAGCAGAGAGTCTTAAAAGTGCTTTTAACTGTTTTCTATAAAACCTAGCTCTTCTATCATTTTTATCAAAAGATAGGTGAACTAAACGGTCAAATACAAAATAGTCTCCTCTCATTACACCATATTCACTCTCTATTCCTATAGTAGCTACTATATATTCAGGCTCAACTCCATATTTTTTATAGGCACGAGATAGAGTATCATGAAATTTGTGCATAAAGTAAACTCCTCCACCTGCTCTTCTTAAATATCTATAAGAGTATCTACCCCAACTACCTAAAGAGCCACAAGGAACAGCACCACAATATAATCCCTGCCTAAGTCTTCTTATATAACTTCGTTTTCGTACATTTTTAAACCATTTCTCTAGTATCTTCTTTTTAAAACCATATCTATATTGCATTGTGTGCATAAACTCTCTAACTTTTGGTTTTTTTGTATAATCTACTGCATTTAAAGAAGATATAAATAGAATGGATATAAAAATATATAGTTTCAGTATATTCATAAATTTTAGCCTTTTTAAAAAATTTTAAAGATTATATCAAATTAATTGTGTAGAGTTTATTTCTATAGCTAAAGAATTCTTGATACGCCTCAACCTCAAATATATATATATTTAGTTAAAATAGATAAAAAATTAAAGGATTTATTTGGGTTGGGAGATACATATACACCTAATAGCTGCTGTATCATGGATAGGTGGTTCTGTTTTTATGTTTATTTTAGGGGTTTCATTAAGAGATAAAGATGACCAAAAAGCTGTCTATCCTAGAATTGGTCCTATATTTGGTTATTTTGAAATAGCATCTTTAGTTCTTTTACTAATTACTGGTACACTAATGATTATAAATAATGGTCTTATAACTATTCTTTTTGATAGCAATATTCATGCTGTAGCTATAGATGCCCTGCGTCAAAAATTGGTTTTAGTAGCTATTATGACAATAATTACTATTATTCATACTATTATCGCTTTTAGAACCAATAATAAAGAGAGAACAAAACTAGAAACTATTATATCAAGAGGTTCATCTATGGGAATTTTTATTTTAAATTTTATAGTACTTCATCATGCTATTGTTATAAGAGATACTCTATAAAATAAAATGAGATGTTTAAGTTGTCATAAATTAAGCATTTCAACCTTTTGTAAAAAGTGTCAAAATAGACTTTTAAAACCCTCTATCTCTAAACGAAAATTTAATGATTTTGAAATTTATAGCTTTTATAAATATCAAAATATTGAAGATTTACTTTTAACAAAACATACTCCACAAGGTTTTATTATCTATAAAGCTTTAGCTAAAATTGTATTTAAACCATTTATAAAAGAGTTTATAAAAAATAGTAATAGTTTAATATATATTATTGGAGTTGATGAGGTAGTAGAGAGTGGATATAGTCATGTTTCACTTCTTACTCATGAAATGAAAGGAGACAAAGTAAAAATATTACATAGCAAACTAATAGCCAAAAGTAGAAAAAAGTATTCAGGGAAATCTTTAAAATTTAGAGTAGAAAATCCAAGAGAGTTTGTATATAGTGGTAAGAAAAATATTGATGCAATTTTAGTAGATGATATTATAACAACAGGAACTACTCTTAAAGAGGCTAAAAGAGTTTTAGAAAAAAATCATATTAATGTTTTATTTGGGTTAACTTTGGCTTCTGTTGTTTAATCTTATTAAACTTCTTAACACTTAAGTTATAGTAAACTTTTGTCAATTAATTAGAAATGGAAATAAGTTGAAAAGAAGTGATACAGATACTACTACAAAGATAAAAGAGAGACTCTTTAGTTCAAAAAGGGTTTTTTTACTGCTGTTTTTTATATTTATAGTTTTGGTTATTGTTAGATTTCGTGCTATAAATGGACTAGATACCTCATCAAAAGATACCTATCTATATAAATTTAATGGTGATGTTTATGCAGATTTTTATATTGAAGATAATAGTACTATATATAAAACAAAAGAGGAGACAAAAGTTCTACACCCTTATAATTTTGTGGAACTAGATTTAGAGGATAAAAAAGCTGTATATCAACTACTACCTGATAAAAAAGAGAATACTCTTTCACTATTTACTCGCCCTAAATGGTTTGAGATTATTGGAGGGAATTATAAAAGCAGTGATGGAGACTCTATTATTCGTTTAAGTAAAAATGATACTCCATCTTTGCTTATATTTAATGCCAATAAAAAAAGAAGTCTTTTAGGAGCTAAAAGTCTAAAAGTTATTGCACTTAAAGAGGGATATTTTTACCACTCATTAGATAATAAAAAAGTTCCAATTCCAGTTTTCGATGGCTCTTTAAAAAAGATTAGAAGTAGTAGAGTTTGGAATGTACTATCTGAAAACGGTATTTTACTAGATAGTGGATATATTACAAATGGAGATAATATTATAAAAATCTATATAGGCAATAGAAATAAGAGTGTTTTAGTAAGTAAAAAGCCTAAAAAATATAATCTAATAAAAGGTAAAACTATTAATATCTCTATAGTAGATAAAAAAACTCCCTCTTCTAAGTTCAATTTGGTCTATGCAGATAAAGAGTTATATATTACTAGATTATCTTACGATTTTATAAGAATTGCACATCTTCTTATAAAATATGGTGTGCCTAATGCTAAAGATACTATATTAAAAGAGGTAGATAAGAGTAACTTTTTACAAAAAGAGTTACTTGATTTAGTTGTTGATAGCTCATCTTTGAAAGATGAAAAGTTTTATCAAGATTATTTAAAAAGAAAAAGTGAACTATCTACTAAAGAGAAAAAAAAATTAAATCTTGAACTTTTAAAATATGTAAGTGATGGAGACTATTATAGAACAAAAATTGCTCTTTTGCTTGGTGCTAGTATTAATATATTAAATCAACAGAAAAAAAATCTACTCTCTATAGTACTCTCTAATCAAAAAGAGTATCTCTCTATTCCTCAAGAGATGGATTTTAAAGATAATAAGTTAACTATTAGAGGTAGTAAAAATATATTTAAAAATAAAACTTATACAAAAGATGCTTATTTCCCTGCAAAAGTACCAATATTTGATAAACCTAGAATTCCTAAAAAAGAGTATTTGAATGTTGATGAGTTAAATGAGTTTGTTGATGTAACACATTTAAATGGACTCTATATTAGTGATAAGAGTGCTAAAGTTTACTATAGTAAAACTCCTACTAACTTTTTACAAGAGGCTAAAATTAACTATAGAAAATCCCCACCACTCTTTTTATATAATAGCCAAGTAGAGGGTAAATTTGTATCTCCTGTTGGAAATATTAAAGGTAAATTTTACTACAAAATAAAAACCAATAAAAGTAAAGTAAAGGTAGCTTTTAATGGTGTAATTAGACAAAATGGTAGAGTTATTACTAAAAACTATAATAAGATTATACCTTTCTTTCAAACTTATGATATAAGGGTAAAGGGTGGAAGTACTATTTTAGAGGTATCATTAGATAGTGATTTTTTACCTTGTGGAGTTGTATTTAAATCATCTAAAAAGATAAAAAATTTTAGATATAGCTACAATCAAAGATATTATAAAAAATTTGAGGTTATAAATAGAGGAGACGCTTTTTACTATAGAATTAAAAAAGACTCATCTAAACCATTTAAACTATATCATCTAAATATAAAAGCCGATGAAAGTGGAATAGTTACATATTTAGGAAATAGCAAAAAATATAGTGTAGGGAGACGCTCAAAAATGGTAGGATACTCCCCATCACTTACATGTCTAGCAAAAGATTATGGAAAAGAAGGACTATCTCTTTATGATAAAGATAATATGATGGAACTAGTTCCAAAATCATATAAAGAGAAAGGAATGATACCAAAAGATAGAGCCAAAATTATTACAGGAGAAGATAGTAAAAAGAGAGAATTAACAGCTGATATTTTATATAAAAAACTACTTCCTATATATGGTGATGGTATCCATTTTGGATTAACTTCAAAAGGTGTTAAGGCTAAAGAGTTAACTTTAGATGCTAGTTTCTCTAAAGAGGTGGCTGATATATTTGAGAGTGTTATAAAACCTCTAAAATCTGATAAAGAGAGAAAAAAGAGAGAAAATTATAATACTATTTTAGAGGGTGCTGTAGTAGTCTTAGCAGATAAAGGAAAAGATAATTTAGAAGTAGTCTCTATGTTCTCATACCCCTACCCTACAAAACTAGATATGAGTAAAAAAGAGGAGTATAAAAGAGAGATTTTTAGATATATGCTATTAGATGAGTTTAATAATCCTAAAAGTAGCTTAAGAAATAGAGCTATAGATATGAGAATTCGCCCAGGTTCTACATTTAAAATAGTAACATCAATAGCAGGATTTAAATATAATCTTATTCCTAAATTAGATAGAGATTATAGAAAATATATAGAGGGAAAACCAGATATTGATGGAACTATCTTTAGAGGAAACTCCATAATTGATATTAGATTAAAAAACTTCTCTTTCTCAAATGGATTTACAGAGAGAACTGATGATGCAACATTTAGAAGCTCATTTAAAAAATCATATAATGTCTATTTTGGATATTTAGCACTTTTACTTAATCATAAGTTAGATAGAGGATTTAAAAAAGTACTATACCCAATAAGTAATAGTATAAAAGATAGAGAAAAAGAGTTCTCTTTACTAAAAGTAGCTGATAGTTTAGGGTTTAATAAAAAGATAGAACTATCTAAAGAGAAAAAAATATTTGCTTCACCTTCAGTTTTTCCTCAACAGTTTGTACTATCTAAAGAGGTAGCAGATAGTGGAATTGGGCAGTTTGAGGTAGCTGCGACACCAATGCAGATGGCAATAGTAGCAAATACCATAAGAAGTAGAGATGTAGTTATTCCTAAAATTATAAAAAATGAAAAGAGCAAAACTCTATATAAAGATTTTATTAGTAAATCTACACAAAAGGCTATAGAGAAGGCTATGAGAGATGTTGTAATAGATAGAGATGGAACAGCAAAGTGTGCATTTTACTACAATAGTTTTATAAATCAAGCAAGAGCCTATAATAGAAAAGTTCCAAAAGATAGAGCTATAGGAGTTCCATGTTGGGGATATAAATCTAAATTCCAAAAAATAAACCCTAAAGATTTTGCCTTTTCAGATGTAACAGTATATGGAAAAACAGGAACAGCAGAAAAGGGAAAAGGTGGACTGTATGATGGTTGGTTTGTATCTTTTACTAAAAGTAAAAAAAGAGGTGATATAGTAGTAGTTACAGTAGTTAGAAACTCTGGAACTGGTGGGACTTATAGTGCTACTATTAATAAAAAAGTTATTGAGGCTTGGTATAAGAGAGAAAAGAAAAATATAAAACATTTAAAATAATATTAAATATTTCTATGTTAAAATTCTTTTATGAAGAAATATATTAAATTATGTGATTATGCAAAGAGCCATTCAGTTACTTATCGGACAGCATGGAATAGATTTAATGCAGGGAAAATTCCAAATAGCTTTAAAAATGCTGATGGTCAAATTTTAATCGAAGTTATAAATGAAAAAAATATTGATTTGACAAAAGTTGCTATTTATGCAAGAGTTTCAAGTAATAAAAATAGAACAAATCTAAAAATATTCTAGCTAGAAGTTCTAGCCAACTTAAAGATATTTTTGCTAAGAAATCGTTTATTCTTGATAAAATTGTTTTAAATTTTATTGAGCGACATTTGGTTGTGTTACTTTATATTTTAGATAAAAAGAGTTATTCTTTATCTAAAATTAAAAAAGATACTTCATCAAAGATGAAGTATAATAATAACTTACGCTACAATAGTTTAGCTAACATTTTAACCTCAAATTCCTATATGTCAAATTATCTAAATGGTAATTTTCTAAAAAATAGTATAGTTAGGATTTTTAGGTGAGGTGAAACTTGGGATATGGAAAAATCATAAATAGGGCTAAAAATCCTATTTTCTATGATTTTCCATTGAAAAAGATCCTATTATAAAAGTTAAACTTCCTCCAAAAATAGAGAAAAAGAAATATTTTAAAATAGAGTAATATTTATCTAATCTCTCTATAAACAAAGAAAGATACAACAGCTATTACAAAAATAGCTCCACCTCCTACAATATATATAGTATGTGAAGAGGCATCTTTTCCATAGATATAGCCTAAAAGTAACATCGCTGTGTTCCATATAGAGTTGGATATAAAGATAATTGGAATAAAATATTTTAGCTCAACCTTTGCAATTCCAGCTGGAATTGAGATATATTGTCCTAATCCAAATGTAAGTGGAGCTAAAAATAGGGATAGTTTCCCATACTTTTTAAAAAATTTCTCCAATTTTATAATTTTTGATTTATCTAAAACCTTTTTTGATAGAAATTTAGCTAAATGATAATTAATTAAAGCCCCAACTGTTATACCTAAAGCTGTTACAGTTAAAACTATAAAAAAGTCTAATCTTCCTTGCGATACTAAATATCCTGCAGGAAGTAGTATTAGTTGTGTTGGAAGTGGTACAAAAGTTCCTACTATTATCATATAGAAAAAAAAGCCTATATATCCTATACTAAATACAATATCTACTATAAAATATAACACTACAATCTTATTAGCTTTAATGGATTTAAGTGTTTATTGTTTTTTGTAACTTCAAACATTAAACTACTATTTACTTTACCTATTACAGAACCTTTTGATACTCTTTTTCCAACATGAATACCAGGGGCTAATCTTGATAGTTTTGCATATATTGTATGTATATTATTTGCGTGTGAGACAATAACAACTTTACCTAACATTCCTCCACTATTTTCTGCAAAAACAACTTTTCCACTTAATACACTTTTTACTTTTGAACCCTTATATGGAGCTTTTAGTGTAATTGATTTATTAAATATTTTAAATTTATATATAGGGTCAATATAAGTTCCAAATTTTTTAATAAGTTTTGAACCCTCTAGTGGAGATATGGTTTTACCACCACTATAACTAGCTCTTCTTACCCTTTTTATACGAGAGTGTTTTTTTCTCTTTTTACTACTCTCATTATCTAAATTTTCATCTCTTTTAACTATCTCTAATCTATTTAATCTTCTCTGTAAAGCTCTTCTACTTGCACGAATAGCGTTAAATCTCTTTTTATAAATAGCTCTGTCTTCTGCTAACCTTTTTATTATTTTCTCTTTTTTAGATTTTTTAGAAAAATATTCATCTCTATCTTTTTTATAAATATCAATCTCTTTTTGAAGTTTTGCCTGTTTAATTCTAAAGAAATCCTCTTTATTATTTAAATCTTCAATATCTTTTTTAAGTTTATCTATCTCCTTATTATTCTCTTTAGCATATACTTTATAAGCCTCTTGTAACATTACAGATTTTGGTGTTGGTTGTTTTAACTCCTCTAAAACTAAAGCCATACTAAACTTATCGGCAACTAAAGAGATAAACTTATCTTGCTTATCTTCAATAATATCACTCAATTTTCCAAGTTCTATATCGACTGCTATTTTTTTACGATTTAATTCATTGTAGATAGATTGACTACTTTTTATCTTTTTCTCTAAAATTTTAAGTTTTTTATCTAATCTCTCTTTTTCTGCTTTTGCATCTATTATCTTTTTAGCAATAGTAGATAATTTTTTATCCATTCTATTGTACTGATTTTGTTTAGATTGAAGCTCTTTTTTTTTCTGTTTAATTTTTCTATCTATAGAACTACTACAAAGAAGAGATATTAAAAGAGTAAAGATAAGAATTCTCTTCATCTACTCCTCCTTTACATTAATAACCACTAACAAAACTGCTACTAAAACAATTACAATAGAAGCAAATGAGAGTGTTAATAAATCATCAATAGAGAATAAACCCTCAATATTATCTTCTAAAATAGCAATATGGTTTCCTTTAACCCACGAGTTTTGAATAATATAAAAGACTATACTAGCAATTATAGCAGATATAATAGCATCAACTATTGCCATAACAATTAAAGCTTTACTTCTTAAAAACAGAGAAGCACCAAAAATATCCATAACTTTCATTCTCTCAGAGTGTAAAAAGTTCCAAACCTCCATCTGTTTAATAATTAAAAAAAATCCTATAACAGTCATAAAAAAGATAAATGTTTGAAAAGCTAGTTTTATAGATGAAAAGAGTCCATAGTTTGAATTATGAAGTGTATCAAATGTCTCAACTCTTGTAACTTTATCACTTTTTAGAAAATTCTGTTTAACTTTTTCTAACTCTTTATTATCTAAATATTTATCTAGTTTTATAGAGTAAAAATTTGGCATTTTTTGATGTATATGTTCACTATTTGTAGCTTTAAATGAGCTATCAACTCTTTGGATTATTTTAGATTTTTCAATTTCTGAAACCTTATATACATGTTTATCCCAAGATTTAAAATCATCTATACTCATCTCATCTTTGGCTACAACTAACATTGCATAGCTATTTTTTAAACTCTCCTCATACCCTTTTGTTGTACGGTCAAAAGCTATAAAAAACTCTAAACCAAGCAGTATTGCTACCATTGGAAATATAAGTGATATATGTCTTTTAATGAACCTCATAAATCTCTCCATGTTCATCTATAGTAAAATGCCTATATGAAATATTAAAAACAGAAGGTATTTTATGGGTTACAACTACTACTGTAGTCTCTAACTGCTGACAAGCATTTTCCAATAAGTCCCAAATTACATTAGATGAGTAATCATCTAAGTTTCCCGTTGGTTCATCTGCTAAAATTAAAAATGGATTTTTAGCTAAAGCTCTAGCTACGCCTACTCTTTGTTGCTCTCCACCAGAAAGTTCTAATGGATATTTATGCTCTTTTCCACTTAGTTTTACATGATGAAGAAGTCTTTTTGCTTGTGTCTTTTGAACCTCGCTAGAGTATCCTGCTATCCAAAGAGGCAAAACTACATTTCTCTCTACATTCCACTCATTAATAAGCTTATAGTCTTGAAAAATAATTCCTAAATGGCTTCTTAACTCTTGAAGTTTAGACTTTTTTATACTACTCATATCTAATCCGCCCATTAGAAGAGTTCCCGATTGAGGTTTTATATTACCGTAGAAAGATTTTAAAAGAGTGGATTTTCCACTACCACTAGGGCCTGTAATAAATACAAAATCACCCTTTTTTACATAAAACGAAGTATTTTTAATAATCTCTTCATCTCTTTCATAAGATAGAGTTAGATTTTGAGCTGATATAATATTAGACATTTAGATACTCCTCAATTTTTAAATGAGTCTTATAGTTAGTTAGAGTCTTTACAGGATTTTGACCAAAATAGTAGCTTTTTTTATTATCTATTATAATATATTTATGTTCAGATCTATTAAAACTTCCAAATGCTAACTTTAACAGAATAGTACTCTTATCTACTCTATAAAATCTCTCAAAATGTATAAAAAAACTATCAAAAACCATAGGCTTTTTAGATATTTTATCTAATAGAGTATCTTTATATTTTATACTATTAAAAGTAAAATCAAAATCGAAGACTCTCTCTTTAGACTCCTCTAAAGAGGTAACAAAAACATCATAAATATCTTTATCCTGCCTTAGCCATCTAGCCTCATACTTACTTGTAATATCTAAAGACTCATTTTTTCTAACCTCTAAAGATGTTTTTAAAACATTTTCACCTAAAAAGGTCTCTAATGAATACCAAAAATATTTATAGCTATCTGTTCTAAGTTCTAATCTTCCACCCTGCTCTAAAACTCTTATAGACTCATTTAAAAAAGAGGGTGATATAACTCTTCTTTGTGGCTTTTTATCCCAAGGAACTGGAAAATGAACAAAAATTTTATGGATACTATTTGATGGTATTATCTCTAAAAGAAGTCTTGCATCGTAGTTTATAACCCAAATATTTTTTAAACTCTTTAACTCTATTTGTCTTAGAACCTGTTGTGCTGATGGAGTGTGTATCTCTATACCTATAAAAAGCTCATTTGGATTTTTTTCTGCTTGATATAATAAGTGTTTTCCTGAACCAAATCCAACCTCTATTGAGACTCTACTAAATGGAAATTTAATATCTGAAAAATCTTCTATTCTCTTCTCAAAACTATTTGCTAATTTTGTTTTAGTTTGGTTTATTGCAATATTTGAATTTATTATCTCTAAATTTAATTTGCTAGATATATTATCTATTGCCTCTTTTACTAGATTTACATCTAAAGGTCTTGTAACTTTATCATATTTGAAAAGCCAATTTTTTTCACTCTTTTTTATATATAGTAAAAATTTACTACCCTTAACCTCTACACCTATAAGTTCATCTTGACTTAATAAATCTTTAGATTTAAAAATTACTTTAGTATTAATATAACTCTTTTTCTCTATAATGGAAGTATCAAATGGTTTAACAGTAATATGTGGCATATAAAACCTTATCTTGCTGTTATAGTAAGAATATTACTAGGCAGGGAGTAGCTATCATCAAAACCTACGGCTGTAACTCTATATTGGTATTTATTTCCAGATTGAACATATTTATCTAAATACTCAACCATCATACGATTTTTTAAAGTACCAATCCATGTCCATTTACCACCATTAACACTTCTATCTATCTTATACATCTTAACTCTTATATCAGGGTGTGGTCTCCATATTAGCTTAATAATATTTGTAGCCTTTTGAGCCCCTTGAAAAAATGTTACTTTAGGAAGAGGAGGGAGAGTTTTTATCTCAATAATTTTTCCATGAGCTGACTCATATTCACCTCTAATTGTTGTAAAGGTGTAGGTGTAGTTACTATTTTGCATTAAACCAGTATCAACAAAGTGTGAAGCAAAAGGGCTATTAATGGTGGCAATCTTTACAAGCTGTTTAGTTGTACTATTAGCATAAGCATTTGGTGCTGTTCTATAGATATTAACACCATCTAATCCTCTTCTTGATAGAGGCTTCCACTCAAATGCAACAGAGGTATTTGAAGCAATAGCTTTTACATTATTTAATTTTGGTAACCTACCATCTAGCTTATAACTAAGCATTGTATTAGGGTTACATCCTGTTAGTAACAGTGCTGAAATAGCTATCAATGATATTAGGGTTAATCTTCTCATCAATCTCTCCTTGATTAAATTTCCGATATATAAAATCTTCCATATCGGGAAAAAGTGGTGCTACAAACTCCATTTTCTCTTTTTTAGTTGGGTGAATTAGATAGAGTTTATAAGCGTGTAATAGAACTCTTTTGATTGTATCTTTTTTGCTCTTAAACCCATATAAAACATCTCCTAATATGTGCCGTCCTAAACTATTTAGATGTACTCTAATCTGATGAGTCCGTCCTGTAAAGAGTTTTACAGCAATTAACTCCACATTTGCGTCACTTTTGGCTAATTTATAAAAAGCTGATTTTGCCTCTTTTCCACCCTCGATTATATCCATCTTCATACGATTTTTACGATTTCTAGCTATTGGTCTATCTACAACTCCACTCTGCTTTAATGGATAATCAATAAGAGCTAAATAGTATCTTCCCATACTTTTATCTTGTAGTTGAGAGCTTAGGTTTTGGTGAGCTTCATTAGTTTTAGCTATAACTAAAGCACCTGTTGTATCTTTATCTATTCTGTGAACTATACCGTGTCTCTCTTCACCTGAAATAGTCGATAGAGATACACCCTTTTTGATTAACCAATCTACCACAGTAGCCTCTTTAACTGAAGGTGCTGGGTGAACTACTACGCCTGATGGTTTATTTATAACCATAATATCATTATCTTCATAGATTATATCAATATCAAAATCTACACTAATTTTCTCTTTTTTAGTAGCCTCTTTAAATGAATAGTTTACCTCATCACCAACTGAAAGTTTAAATCCTCTTTTAGTAACTATTTTACTATTAACAGCTACTAAACCCTCTTTAATAAGTCTCTCTACTTGATTTCTACTCTGATTAATCTCTTTAGTTAAGATTTTATCTAATCGTCCTATCTCTTTTGCTATAAAGCTTTTTTTACTCATTACTATTTTTTAGATTATAAAAGTAGTTAGTAGCCTCTACAAACCCATCAATAGAGCCACAATCAAATCTTTTTCCCTTAAATTTAAATGCCACTACTCTATCATGTTTTGCTTGTTCCATTAGTGCATCAGTTATTTGTATCTCTCCACCTTTTCCCTCTTTAGTATTTTTTAAAATATCAAAAATATCAGGGGTTAAAATATATCTTCCAATAATTGCCATATTGGTTGGTGCATCTTTTGAGTCGGGTTTTTCTATCATATTATGAACTCGATATACATCATCTCTTCCATATACTAAATCACCATCTATAATACCATACTTATGAGTCTCCTCTTTTGGTACTTCTTCAATGGCTACAACTGAACATTGGTATCTATTAAAAATCTCTATCATCTGCTTTAAGACACCATCTTCTTCTCCATTATTACATAAATCATCAGCTAAAACAACAGCAAAAGGCTCATTTCCAATTAGTGTCTCACCTGTTAATATAGCATGACCTAAACCTTTCATCTCTATCTGTCTAGTGTATGAAAAGGTACATTTAGAAATAAGTGAACGAATTTCAGTTAAAAGAGACTCTTTAGAGCCACCCTTTATCTGATTTTCCAACTCATAAGATATATCAAAATGGTCTTCAATAGCTCTTTTTCCTCTTCCTGTTACTATTGCCATAGTTGTTATTCCAGCCTCAACTGCCTCTTCAACACCATGTTGAATAAGAGGTTTAGTTAAAATTGGCAACATCTCTTTAGGCGTAGCTTTTGTAGCTGGTAAAAACCTTGTACCATATCCTGCTGCAGGAAATAGACACTTTTTTATCTTCATTTACAACTTCTTTAAAAACTTACTTAAAAGTACAATTCGAGTACCATTTACCCGACCTTCAATAGAGTCTGGTGAGGCTATATGAATATTTTTAACAGTAGTTCCCTGCTTTGCTGTAAACCCTGCACCTTTTACTACTAAATCTTTTATAATAGTAACACTATCGCCCTCATTTAAAATAGTACCATTACTGTCTCTTGTAAACTCAATATCTTCAGTTACTAAACCATTATTTGCCCACTCTAAAACATCTTCTTCAAGATACATCATATCTAGTAAATCTTGAGAACCAAGTTTAGTTAAAACTCTATAGGCTACAACTTGAACAGCAGGAACTTGACTCCACATACTATCATTTAAACAGTGCCAATGGTTAGGATTAGATGTTGGTTCATCAATAGATGATGCACAATTAACACAAATAACAATAGACTCATCTTTTGGCTCTACTCTATATTCACTTAAACCACTCTCATCTCCACACAACTCACACTTAGAGCCACTTCTTTCCAATAGAGCCTTATCTATACTCATAACTATCCTTTAATAAAAATTCTAAGCGTATTTTACTATCTTTGGCTTATGATTTTATAGAATTTACAAAAAATTAATTCCCCTCTTCCACATTATCACTGTCTCCAATATACACCTTTTCATTCACAAACTCACCCAAAAATCTATTATTTCTAATAGTCGAGCCACTATTACCCTCCCAGTTATGGTTAATAGCTACTCCCCACTGTGTAAAATCACCTCTACTATTGACTATATTATTTTCGATTATCGAGTCAGTTATATGTTGTTCGAGATAAATCCCTGAATCCCATGCTGTATTCCAATCTTCATATAGGGTCTCTCGCTCTCCTCCTGCTACCATATTGGCATCTATAATATTATTGTTGGCTATATGCAATCTATCAGAGTAGTAGAGATAGATACCACTAAAATCACTGTTTTCAATATAGTTTCCAGAGATATTGGAATCTGCTAGATTATTAATCTCTATACCATGCAGTCGTGAGTCTGTGATATTGTTATCTTTTATATAAATATTTGTACTTCTGTGAGAGAGTGGTGTTCGTAAGTTTCCATCTTCGTCATTATGGTCAACCTGTCTTGCTACTTTTATACCTGCTGATTTAGGATTTTTTATAGTGTTATTCTTGATAGTCACATTATACGATGGCAGTGACAAAAAGATACCTTGTGAGACAGAGTTATTCATAATATTATCAAAACAGCTAACATTTCTATCTAAATAGAGTGCAATAAGTCCACTATGCAAAATATTACCACTAACCACACCATCTTTTTGCAGACTAAAAGAGAGAACATCATTTCCATTATTATTGGTAAAAATCTCATTGTTTATTACCTGATTATGGTGGTCGAGATTGCCATTTTCTATCATCTCTAGTGGGTCACTATCCCCTCCTGCGAAATAGACAGTAAACATATTGTTTGAGCCATAGAGTATAGAGTCTCTTAGTGTAATATGATGATGTTTTGCTGTTACAAATGTTGTATTGTTGCAGTTTGGATTCTGTTTGAGTGTAATATTTGATACAGTTACATAGTTAGCACCTACATAAAATAGGTCTATACAATCTTTGGAGGTATCAGCTTGGATAATCGTACCCTCTTTTGACTCTCCCCTAAAGGTCATGCCATCGGTTTTGAGGTCTAGCTCTTTTGATACGGTGTATGTTCCATTTTTAACAACTATATTACTCTCTCCTGAACTAAGTGCTGATATAATCTCCTCTACGCTATTGATAGTATCAGTACATAGACTTTCCATATTATCAGAGATATTACTACTACCTTGATAGATATTCCACCCTGTCTCACAGAAGCTTTTATATCCATCTGCTTTGGTTGTATATTGGGTAGCATCATCTATAGTCAATCTCTTGTCTGCTATCCCCTCTATATTGGATAGACCATAAATATCTATTAGCTCCGAGTTGTTTTGAATACTAAGTGAACCTGTAATCTTTTTGAGACGAATGATACCATCAAGTTTGGTTATACTACTATCTTCTATAGCAAAATCTCCATCAACTTCAAGCAGTGCCTCAAAATCATTTATATCCTTATCACTAACCAAACTACAAGCAATATCTCCACTATATTTACCTAACTCTTCATCATAATTACTATAAAAAGTCAAAGAGTCAATAGAGCATCTTCTTCCTAATATATCTCTTAGTCTGTTATGGGTTGTTGCTTGATAAATAGTTCCATCACAAACTAGAGAGATATTATCATCTATATTTCCACCTACTCCGTAAATATCCCATCTAGCAGAACAGAAGTCACTACTATCTGTTGCTTTTGTGGTGTAACTATGAGTTGTATCAATATATATTTTGTCTCCATCTACTGCAAAGATATTCGAGATACCACTAATATCAGCTAGTGAACTGTTGTGATAGATTTTTAATCTACCTCGTATATTAATGAGACTGGAGAGAGCATCCAAGTTAGTTATGCTATTACCTGATATATCAAAATCTCCCAATACTTTAGTCAAACTACTCAATCCATCTATATTTTCAATATTGCTATTTTGTAGATATAAATATCCCTCAACCTCTACAAGATTAGAAAGACCATCTATATTTGTAAAATCATTATTGTTAAGTGAAAAACTCCCTTTGACCTTTTTTATTCGACTAAATAGACTCAACTCATCACTACTCATCCCACTATATGAGCAGTCTAAACTACCATCAAAGACACCTGTAGTTGCATCAAATTTTTCATCAAATTGTGAGTAAGAGACTGAACACTTCTCTTCCATTAGATTTTTGAATTTTTGGTCATCAGATATATCCTCTCCTGCTCCACACACTAGAGACATGTTATCATCTATATCTCCATTGTAAGTTCTTAGATTCCAAGTAGTGCTACAAAATTTTAAATTTTCATTGGCTTTTGTAGTATATTGGTCTAAATCAATATAGAGTGTTTGTCCCTCTGTTCCATTAATATTACTTAATCCTGCTATATTCGTTAGAGTGCTATTTATATAGATATTTATAGACCCATTTACTATTGATAGATTTGTTAATCCATTAAGATTTTGTAGTTTATTTCTTGAAAAATCTATACTTCCTGATGAGGTTAAAGAGCTTAATCCATCTATATTTTCTAATTTATTAGAATAAAAATAGAGATTCCTCGCTGTTTTTAAACTACTTAATCCATTCAGATTAGTCAGTAAATTATTATTAAGATGAAAACTACTTCCTATTGATTCAAGAGAATTTAACCCATCTACATTTTCTAATTTATTATTTTGAAGATAAAAAGTATTTGTTACCTTTTTTAGATTGATTAATCCATCTACATTAGTTAATTGATTTTGATACAAATAAAAATAACCTTTAACCTCTTTAAGTGCTTTAAAATTTAATAAATTCTCACTTGTTAATCCTCTATTGTAACAATTTAGATTAGTATTATAAACCCCCGTCTCTTCATCAAAATTGTTATAAAAACTAGATGATGGTACACCACATTTAGTACCCAAAATATCCCTAAACTTATCAACATCAGTAGGAGTATAGGCTGTATCACTTACACATATTTGTGTCATATCATCAGCTATATTTCCATCTTTGTCTCTTAAATCCCATGTTTGACTACAAAAATTTGAATCTTTATCTGCTTTGGTAGTATATTGATTAGCATCTATATATAGATATTTTCCTTTTTTAGCTTTTAGATTTTTGATACCTGATATATCTGTTAATGTAGGGTTCTTTTGAATATAGAGATAATATCTTGAAATTGTTGTAAGATTACTCAATCCATTTAAATTTGTAAGCTGATTATCTTGTAGATTCAAGCTATATCCTACAGTTGTAAGACTACTTAGTCCATCTACATTAGTTAATTTATTGATTTGTAGTTCAAGATTACCTTTAATAGTCGTTATATTACGAAGTCCATCAATATTTGTAAGTTGATTATGATATAGAGATAGTGAATTATTGATTTGAACCAAAGAGCTTAATCCATCTACATTTTCAAGCTGATTATAGTAGAGATAGAGTCCACCAACAGTGGTTAATTTACTTAAACCATTAACATTGGTTAGTTTATTATTTTGCAAATATAGACTTGAACCAACAAACTCTAAATTACTAAGTCCATCTATATTTTCCAATTGATTTTGATAAAGATAAAAATATTTTGTCACTTTTTTAAGATTACTCAATCCATCCACATTAGTTAATTGATTATGATAAAGGTCAAGGTATCCTCGTACCTCTTTAAGCCCTTTAAAATTGAGCAAATCCTCACTTGTTAGAGCTTTTTCTCGACAAGATATATCTGTATTATATACCCCTGTCTCTGCATCATAATGGTCATAAAAAGTAGAAGATGAGATACCACACTTATCACCCAATACATTACGCAGTTTATCAGCATCAGAGAGTTCCACTCCCTCCATATCACAAACCTGTGTCATATCATCAGGAATATTTCCATCTTTGTCTCTTAAATCCCAAGTAACCGAACAAAAATCAGAATCTTTTGGTGCTTTTGTTGTGTATTGGTCTTTATCTATAAAAATAAGTTTACCATTTGTTCCTACTATATTTTGAATACCTGATATATTTTTTAGATTTTCATTATTGTAGATTTTTAAATATCTAAGAGATGTCAAGTTGCTTAATCCATTTAGATTTATTAGTTTATTGTTATAGAGTCTTAAATCATACTTTATAGTTGTTAAGTTGCTAAGACCATTAACATTAGTTAAATTGTTATCATAAAGGTCTAAATATCCATTTACTGTTTTAAGATTTGCCAAACCATCAATATTAAGCAGTTGATTTTTATATAAAGAGAGCGTTCCAACAGATGTCAATGAATTTAAACCATCAATATTTGTTAACTTATTGTATGAGAGATTTAAAGTACCATCTACTGTTGTTAAATTGGACAGACCATCAATATTTACAAGTATATTATTAGATAATCCTAAAACCCATCCAATACTTTTTAGATTATATAACCCATCAAGATTTATTAATAGATTATGATGTAAAGTAAAAGTTGAAGTGACATTACTTAATTTAGATAATCCATTAGTACTATTAATTTCATTATATTCAAGATAAAAATTTCTACCTACTTTTTCTAAATTACTTAGTCCATCAAGATTTACAATTTTGTTATATCTTAAATTCAAATCTCCTGTAATCTCTTTTAATACAATAAAACTTTTTAATTTTTCACTATCAAAGTTACCTTTACTCCAATAAGCATACCCTGAACAATCTATATTACCATTATAAATCCCTGTATCTTCATCAAATCGATTATAAAAAACAGAAGATAATATATTACACTTTTCACCCAAAGTATCCCTAAAGTTATCCACATCACTAAGCTTATAATCTTCTCCCATATCACAAATCTGATTCATGTCATCAGCTATATTGGTTGTAGCATCTCTTAAATCCCATTTAACACTACAAAATTTAGAATCTTTTGGGGCTTTTGTTGTGTATTGATTCCCTCCGTCTATATATAAAAGTTTACCATCTATTCCCTCTAAGTTTTGAATTTCTGATATGTCTGTTAAGTTTTCATTATTATAAATTTTTAAATACCTAAGAGAGGTTAGATTACTTAATCCATTGAGATTTATTAGTTTATTGTTATAGAGTCTTAAATCATACTTTACAGTTGTTAAGTTGCTAAGACCATTAACATTAGTTAAATTGTTATCATAAAGGTCTAAATATCCATTTATTGTTTTAAGATTTGCCAAACCATCAATATTAAGCAGTTGATTTTTATATAAAGAGAGCGTTCCAACAGATGTCAATGAATTTAAACCATCAATATTTGTTAACTTATTGTATGAGAGATTTAAAGTACCATCTACTGTTGTTAAATTAGATAACCCATCAATATTTACAAGTTTATTACTAGATAACCCAAAACCCCCACCAATACTTTTTAAATTATGTAACCCATCAAGATTTATTAATAGATTATGATGTAAAGTAAAAGTTGAAGTGACATTACTTAATTTAGATAATCCATTACTACTATTAATTTCATTATATTCAAGATAAAAATTTCTACCTACTTTTTCTAAATTACTTAGTCCATCAAGATTTACAATTTTGTTATATCTTAAATTCAAATCTCCTGTAATCTCCTTTAATACAATAAAACTTTTTAATTTTTCACTATCAAAGTTACCTTTACTCCAATAAGCATACCCTGAACAATCTATATTACCACTATATATCCCTGTCTCTTCATTAAAAGCATTATAAAAAGTATTAGATGATATATTACACTTTTCACCCAAAGTATCCCTAAACTTATCCACATCACTAAGCTTATAATCTTCATCTACATCACAAATCTGACTCATATCATCAGCTATATTAGTAGTAGCATCTCTTAAATCCCATTTAACACTACAAAATTTAGAATCTTTTGGTGCTTTTGTGGTGTACTGATTCCCTCCATCTATATATATAGCTTTCCCATCTGTCCCCTCTACATTTTGAATACCTGATATATCTATTAGCCTCTCATTTTTAGTAATATTAATATAACTTCCTACATGCGTCAAATTATAAAGTCCATTTAGATGTGTCAACTTATTATTATGCAAATACAGATAATTTCCTACACTTGTTAAAGAGCTTAATCCATTAATATTTGTTAAATTATTATTATATAGACTTAAATAACTACCAACTGTTTTTAAATTAATCAACCCATCCACATTTGTTAATTTATTACTTTGAAGATACAGATAACTGGTTACTTTTTTAAGATTACTTAAACCATTTAGATTAGTAAACTGATTAGAATCAAGTCTTAAATACCCTTTTACCTCCTTTAAAGCCTTAAAATTCTCCAAGTCACTATCAGTTAATCCCTTATTATAACAAAAGATATTTGTACTATAAACCCCTGTATCTTTATCAAAATATCTATCGAAATTACTCTCACTAACCCCACACTTATTTTTTAGAACACTTTTTAGATACTCCGAACGGTCTATATCGGTAATCCCCTCTATACTAATACCACTACTCTCACCTCTATCATTAAATGCTTTTAGTGTAATAGCATACGAGGTCTCTTCTGCTAGATTTAGTATCTCATAGCTTGTAGCATTTATATCTAAAACAGCTTGTTTGACACCATCTATATAGAGATTAAACCCTCTCTCATTATCAGAGTTATCACTCCAACCTATGGTTAGACGGTTATGTCCTATATCTAGTAGTTTTAAACCACTTGGTTTAGCAGGTTTTGTTTTGTCATAGGTAAGTGTGATAGAGAGAGTCACACTATCACTCTCTCCTGCTTGATTAGTGGCACTCAATGCTAGAGTATAATATTTTCTAGTTGCTTCATCAAATTGTGCAGTTGATGATACTTTTATAATACCATCACTACCTATCTCGAAGTTTTCAGCCCCATCACCTGTTAGATTGAAACTAACAATCTCACTATCCCCTTTGGTTGCAAATCCAACTGTTCCTATAACTCTACCTGCTGTTGCATTCTCTTCTATGTACCCTTTGAACTCATAGAGTATAGGCTTTATCTCTGCAATATTTTTAATAGTAATATTGACATCTACTGCTTCACTCTGTGCTTTGTCATTGGTTGCTATAGCTTTTAATAGATATTTTTTAGTCGCCTCATAATCAATTACTTTTGTTGTTGTGATATTCCCCTCTATATCTACTCCAAAACTTTCAGCTCCTGTTCCTGATAGATTTATGGCTTTAATAGGTGAACTACCTATGCTTTTTATCTCTATCTTGCCAATAGTTGTACCAATAACTACATTTTCAGATATAGTTAAATTGGTATCTGTAAGTATAGGCTCATCATCTATAATGTTACCAACTGTAATATGCAATGAAGCAGGTAGTGACTGCCCTAAACCATTTCTAGCATAAATCTTTAAATTATACTCTTGTTGAGTCTCAAAATCCAATGCCTTTTTGACTTTTATAACTCCATTTTTATCAATCTCAAAATCATCACTCCCCACACCCTCTATCCATACCTGTTCTACTACTCGTTTTTTACTAACGATTTTGACACTACCAACCAAATCTCCAACAGCCACACTCTCCTCAACACGAAAAGTTTTCTCCTCAATCTGTGGCACACTGTCAAGACTCTTAACAACAGATATATTCAAATAGACCATATTGCTTTTATTACCACTTTCATCTATAGCAACCAAAGAGAGGTGATATTTTGCTGTTTGGGTACTATTAAATTGTGCATTGGATGCTACTCTAAGCTCTCCATTGCTTCCAAGTACAAAATTACTATTTCCATCTCCTGTGAGTTCAAATCCATTAAGAGTATGACCACCAAGAGAGACTATATGAACTATACCAACTAAAGAGTTAGCTTCACTATCATCATAAACTGTACCACTAAACCCTTTTATCTTGATACTATCATCCATATCATAGATACGGATATGCACAAGCGAACTACGGCTCTCTCCTGCACTATTGGTAGCATAGGCTCTCAAATCATAGGCTGTTCTTTTTTCAAAATCTATATCTGCCCCTGCTTTGACTTTGATTGTTCCATCATTTTCTATAACAAAATTCTCACTACCACTCCCCTCTAGTCTCATAGATATAATTGGTGTGGCAGTGGAGATAATCGGTATAGCATTTAGTGAAGTCCCCTCTAGTGCATTCTCATCTACATAGGTGTTGAGTTGACCAAGTAGTGGGCGATTGCTTTTTACATATATAGAGACCCTTTGAGGTTGGCTTGTTCCATGCTCATTGGTGGCAGTGACTACCATATTGAGAGTGCTAAATTGATAATCAACTAGATGTTGGGTAGCTGATATAGTTATAATACCTGAACTATCAATCTCAAAATTATCACTACCTACTCCTGTAAGTTGATAGCTCTTTATAGCACTCAAGCCTTGATTGGTTACACCCACTTGCACAACAGCATGACCTACACTCGCTTCAAAATCAACCTCTGCTGATGTTGCACTAAGCACAGGAACATCAAGCTTATTATCCACTACTACATGAATAGATGCTGGTCTGCTTGTACCATTTGCATTGGTAGCAACTACAGAGAATATATAATCTCTCTTGGTCTCATAATCCAAAGTAGCATTAGTAGCCAAACTCAATTTACCATCTGTAGTAATATCAAAAATATCATGATACTCTCCAACTACAGTAACACTATCAACAGCTATAGGAGAAGCTATATCTAGTTGAGTAATCAAACTTCCACCTACCACATCCTCTGCTATGTGAACCTCTTTTGGTGTAATAGACGGTACATCTAACACATCATCTATAAATATTGTTATCCGTTGAGGTCTGCTATTGCCACTATCTGATAGTGCTGTAACCTCTATATGTTTGACTCTATACTTCTCAAAATCCAAATCAGCCCCAGAGGCTACAAATATCTTGCCACTCTCATCAATAGTGAACTCATCTTTGTTAGTACCACCTATAGTATAGCCCGTAATTGCCCCTTTGTTTGAAGCAAAAACCACTTGCCCCACATACGCACCCACAGTTGCATCTTCGGCTATATGTCCATCTTTGAACTCTGTAAATATCGGACTATCAACAATATCAGAGACAATCACCCTAAACTTGACAGGGCGACTCTCTCCACTACTATTTGAAGCTTTGAGCAAAATATCATACTGATTTTGAACCTCATAGTCCAAACTCTCTCCTGCTTTGAGAGAGACCACACCACTGTTGTCTATCTCAAATATACTATCTTGGGAGACAATCTCATAAGAGCTAATCGCACTACTACCCTCACTAAGTACTTTGACCTTACCAAGCTCATAAGCCCCTACGGTATCTTCTGATACCTGAACCCAAGTAGCTCCAAGAATCGGTTTTGGATTGGATGTTGTGCTAGGTTTGGCATAGATAAACGACTCTGCATCAGCACTCAAATCCTCTCCTCTATAGGCTTTTTGGATAATAGGTAGTAGTTGGGAAGTGTAATCTTTGACCAACCAATTTCGGTTGGCACTTGCTAACCAATAGAGTATATCATCTCTACCAAGAGGGTTAGCAGATTTGGGATAGAGTTTCTCTATTAGAACGCTTTTGGCAATCCCATTTAATCTATCATCAACTCCATAACGGTCATAGTTCGCTCCCAATAAATCTTTTGAGACCTCAAAAGAGAGTTCGGTCAAGATATTGACCTTGTACTCATCTCTAAGTAACTCCTCTTTGCTCACAATAGCGTGAATCGTTCCTTTTAGAGGTGTATAGTCACTATCCATCTCAAAATCACTATTGGCATCAATATCAACACCACCCATTACCTCCATAATAAAATCACCATCATACCCTGCAATCTTCTGCATAAAAGTTATCTCATCAGCTGTTTGAGCTACTCGCCCCTCTAGCACCACAGGCAGATAGATAATCCCTGAACTATCTATATCTGTACCTATAGTTGTCTCACCCTCATAGAGATACTCTATCTCTTTTTTACCAAAATCAGAAGCTTTATAGATACGATATTTTGCCCCTGCAATAGCTCCACCTAATTGAGCTTGATTTAAAAATGTGAGAACCCTATACTCACAAGGGATACAGCCACAACTTTTAGCATTCTCTACACACATCTCTTTTTCGATATTGCGAATCTCATTAATAGTAGTCACACTAGAACCCAAAGAGTTAGGATGATAACTAGACCAACTAGCCCCACCACCACTTACAAACTGATACTCACCACCATATCCACCACTACCCCCTGCTGTTGGCAAAGAGGTTTGAGTAGGCACAGTCTCAACAGTAGCAGGTTTAGTTGGGTCAGCACGAGAGATAAAAATATCAGCAATATGCCCCAAATTATAATCCTCTTTTGTTTTTATCTCTTTTTTATAGACTCTTGTTCCTGTTGGGGTATTGATGGTTACGGTGACTATATCAGGTAGATTACTACTATCTATAGATGCTAGATTGGTTGGGTTTACCTCTATGGCGTAGTGTCCTTGATAGACCTCATCTAGGGTTAACTCTCCTGAACCGATATTATAAGAGGTACAGCTTTTGCTCTGCTCTTGCATTAGTGGATTGGTTGTTAGAAGTGAAGCTTTTTGGTTTTGCCATATTGTGGTGATGGTAAAAAGTCCGTTTGGTGGGATTGCACTATTTTGGCACTCTTTTTTATCTATGACATTAACTGTTCTAGTTACATTTGCCTCATTACCATCACTATCTTTTACAGAATATTTAACAATGTATGAACCTATTTTTGAAGTATTTAATTCACTGCTATCTATTACAATTTCATTTGTAAGATTTCCATCTTCTATATCTAATGCAGTTGCATTTAATTCTTGATATTTACTATTTTTCAATATGGATATATTATTGTCACCAATAAGTGTGATTGTAGGTATTGTTCCTATACCACTATTGAAATCTATCTTTGTACTATATCCTTTTACTATAGTATCAAAATGAATTATATTATCAGAGTTCAAATTTGATACATAACTATAAGCTTTTTGTATAGCTTTTGGATTATTTGTATTACTATTTTTTAATTGAGTATGTAAATCTTCAATTATCGTTTCTTCCTCTATTCCTGTATATCTACTAAATTCCTCCAAAATAGCATCATACCATGCAATAACTATCGAATTATTATTTTCATCTTTATCGATAAGTTTTCCATCTTTGAAATATCTATTATCTATTGGTATCTTATAAATATCTTTTTTTTCTTCTTTTTCCAATGTATAAATAGTTGTATTTAAGTTTATATTTTTTTGGGTATCTCGATAATAGATTACAATATGTATATCTCTTTTTCTCTCTGATAATAGTCCTTTTTGTTCCTCATTCAGTTGAAAACATAGATGATATATTCCACTTTTTTTATCAAATTCAAACCATCTTGAACCCTCTTTATATTGTTGATTTTCTGTTAAGCCCAAATATGGTATATATTCAGCAGAATCATATATTTTAGTTTTATACCCTTGTGAAACAGGAGATATTACAAAAAGTTTATGAGACTCTTTAAAAACTATATCTTGTTTAATCTTACTAGATTCAGGTTGTTTTATATCTATTTCTGATTCAACTTCAAAAATACCTGCTGATAGATGTGTAATTCCTGTATTATTTTTATAATTCTTCCAATATTGATTTCCATAATCTTGTTTAAATAGTTCACTTAAATTATCCATATAACTAATATAATAATAGCTATCTTCATTTTTATGTTCCCAAAATTCATAAGGGTCAGAAACTATACCTAAATCATCATCAATTCCTAAAGAGGCATCATATTCTTTTCTTATTGCTTGATTTTTATTTTTATCATATTCTAAATATCTTGAAAAAGTATTATTTGTTTTAAGCGTAGATTCATAAGAGTTTTTTACATGTGTAATAGGTGATGTAAAAATAGATTTTGTTTTCATTTCATTATCATACTTATACACATGAAATTTAAAATTTGCAAAATCTTCAAATGTTGTACCTAATAAATTAGTATGTTTATAAGAAGCATAAATTTCTTTTGTTATATTTTCACCTATCTTGCCATAATTACCTATTTGCATCTCATAACTATAAGTCACACCACTGATTGCTAGAGTTGCATCACGATTATTGACATTATATGGTATAAATTTACCTTTTGGTGCATTTCCATATAAAAAATAACTCTCATAACTATATCTATTATCAGAATAATTGTCATAAATATTTAAACCATCAGGATAAAGTAAGAAAGAGTATTTTAAATAATCGGCTGAAAATGGGAAATTAATTTCATTATATTTTTCAATTGTAAAAGGAACAACTCTAGGTGCTGTTATAAAATCATAAGCAAATTTACCACCTGTATTTGCTATTTTGGAGAGGTCAATAATGACTCTTGCCAAACCATTAGCAGGTATTGCATAAGAGGCAATTCTCGCAGAAAACTCTGATAATATATTTGATAAATCATCTGCTGATTCTTTTACTACTTCCAAAATCATATTTTTTGTATAAGCCATAATCATTTTATTATCAATCTTTTGTACTTGAGTATAAAGTTTATCTATAGAGCTAGAAAGAGATACCATATCTTTAATTTCACTCATATCTTTTTTGATAATTGAGTAAATTTTCGCACTAGAATTTAAAAATATAATTTTAGATGCATATTTGGCAATTTGTCTATTTTCTTGACTTATTCCATCATGTTTTAACATAATTCTTGCAAAAATTCTAGCCAATTGAGCTGTTGATTTTTTATGATATTTATCACTATTTCCTACCTCTGCATTAGCGATTATAGAAATTGCAGATAAAGAGTTTAAATCTTTAGGATAATAAAAATATCCATCTGAAACAATTTTACCTAACAACTGTTTTAACATTATTTCCGTAGCTATTGTTTTAGCATACTCTTTACCTTTTCCTTGATTAATTAAATCAGAAAAATCACTTAATGATAGTTTATCTATCTTATAGACCCTAGCAAAAAATGCAGGAAGTGCTTTATTTTCTCCTTGTATAATTTTAGAAGGAGCAACTGTAATTGTGTTTAAAAAATCATCTATATCATCAGAGTGTGATAACAACTTTTTTGATATATCTTTTACTTTTTTATTGTCAGCTAATGTAGCAAAGATATTAATAACTTCTAATTTATCTCTAGCAATATTATTCCACTCTTTAATACTTTCTTTGGCTTTCTTTACATTTTCAATTATTTTATCTATTTTTTTACTAAGTTTACCAAAAAGTTTTTTTCCTTTACCACTACTCATAGTATCTAAAACTATACTAAATAATGTTCCTCCATTCATTAATGCAGGTTTAGAAAACCTATCAAATTCAGTATATAAAACATACTCTTTTTTAGCAGTATCTGTATAATCCAAATCAGCATAAGAAAATTCTGTTCTACTTTTCATTCCATCTTTAAAAGGATTAATTGCATTTTTTATATCAAAAAAAGCCTCTTGTCTTTGTAACATTTTTGTTTTTTTCAAAAGAACTTCTATAGATGCAGTATTAAAATCTTCTCTACTTAGAAGCCCATAGTTAAGACTTCTACTTGTATCTATAATTATTTTAGAATCATCAGAACTAATCTCAAATCCACCTTTTTTTACTGGTTCTGTTGAGTCTATATCTTTTGGAGTTACTACAATGTTTACTATATCAGTGGCTTTATTTCCCATATTATCAGTTATTTCTAAAGTAATAATATGTTTACCTATTGAAAAATTATCTTTGGTAAAAGTAGCATTATTACTTAAAACAGTATCCCCCTCTTTCCATATATAAGAGACAATGAACAGAGCATTTTTAGCTATGCTATTTGAAGCATCTAATCTAATGGTTTCCCCCTCTTTAACAGTTTGGTCTTCTCCTGCATTAGCTATAAATTTTGTAATTTTTTCTAACTCAACATCTTGATTCTGTTCAAATCTATTATCTAAAATAATACCTGTAATATTTTTTTCAAAATAATTTTCTGCTTTAATATTTAATGTGTATTCTTTTATCTCTTCTGATTTCTTATTGAGTAATGGTATATTAATGATTTGATAATTTCCATAAATATCTGTAGTTGTTGAAGCTAGTATTTTATCTGTATTGGTTTCAAATATTTTAAGAGTAACATTTGGTATAGCTTCTTTAGATAAAGTATCATTAATTTGTCCTATTAAGCCACCTACTTTAGTTGAAGTTAACGGAATTAAGTTAACATCTATATTTTTTTTATCAGCTCTAAATAAAACTGTCTTTTCCTGATAACCATTAGACTTTATGTGGAGTTTATAAGAGCTATTTTTATTTGTAAAATATAACCGAATTGTACCATCATCTGCAATTGGTGTATATGGATATTTACTTACTTCTTCTTTACTACCTATTTTTTCCAAAGTAACCTCTGTATGGTGGTCTAAATGGTCATTTGTATCTTTATCTTTAATTGTTACTAAGACTTCATATACAGGAAATGAAGTATTTTCTATTTTAGCGTTTACTTCATAATCTGTTTTTTTGTTTTTTAATTTGCAAGTTCCTGATATTTTATAACTTTTATAATTTTGATTATGAAAAAAACTGTATTCAGTAGAACTAGTTTTTTCATCTTTTGACTCCCATGTTTTTCCATCAATTGTGTGTTCTATTTTAAAATGGCTTGATTGCAATTTGAAACTACTGGATACCATAAAATCCAATTTAATATTTGATAAAAATGGATTTGGTAAAGTATGATTAATATAAATAAGATTCCCATCAATAATATCTTGTGCTAATTTCAAAGCATTACCTGCATTTAATATAGGAATTGGATGTTTTAATTTAACTAAAGTTTTTTTCCCATATATTACAACATATCTCTCTTTTACATACTCTGTTGCACTATTAATTAATATTGATTTAACTTCTTTAGCTGTAAAATTTGGATTTAATGAAAATATTAAAGAGGCAACTCCTGTAACCACTGGTGCTGATGCTGAAGTTCCATCAAATCCTTTTCTATCTCCTAAACCATATTCTCGAAAATTAGTTGAGTAATAAGTATTTTCACCTTTTGTACTTTTGAACTCTGTAGGAGCAACAATATCTACAGTTTCACCATAATCACTATAATCGGTAAGTTTTTTTAAAGTAAATTTTTCATTAAGTGTTATTGCTCCTACAATTATTACATTATCTAATTTATTAAGATTTTTATTTTCATCTAAATGTAAAGAACCATTTTGAGTTTTAGCATCTCTTCCATCATTACCAGTTGCCCAAATATGAAGAATATTATTATATACTTCTGCTGTCTTTCTATATGTTCTAGTTTGTTCAAATCCTACTTCTTCACTCCCTAAAGTATCTCCATTCCAAATATAATGATTATCCATACATCCCCACGAATTATTTACTAATTTTATAGATGAATCACTTTCTAATAGTTGTGTATATTTAATTGGTGTATCTATAGAACAATCACTAGTTCTTGAATTATCAAATTTGATACTTTCTGGCTCAAATTGGGAAATAACATTAACTATTAATTTAGAATTCCAATTTATACCTAATACTCCATCTTTTTTCTTTGGATTTCCAACTAATGTACCACAAACCCCTGTACCATGTGTTGATTTTTTTTCAGAAAAAAGGTTTTTTTTGAATTTATTTTCCAAATCTTGATGTTGATAAAAACCCTCATCAATTACACCAATAGTTATATCTTTATTCCCCGTGGTATATTCCCAAGCTTTTTTTATATCTATCGATTCTAAATGCCAATTATCTCCACCATCATTAAATTTAGAAGTATAATTAGGTGGTATGGTATATGAAAAAATCTTTTTTATTTTGTTTCCAGCATAAGCTCTTTTATCTACAGAAGCAATACCTTTTATAAATTTTAATAATTCAATAGATTTTTTATCATCTGTTTCAATTAATAAGCCATTAATAGTATTCCACCCTTTAATACTAAAACTTGAATATTTTGAAACTATATTTCTTATCTCATTTTCAGACAAAGAACGAGAATATACCCAATATTGATTTTTAATTACTCCTTGTAAAGTTTCAATATCTTTGCTTCCATCATTCCCTTCAATCTGTTTTTCATCAAATGTAAAAATTTCATATATAGTAAATTTTTCTACTCTTTTTTTATTCTTTTCATTTATAACTTGAAGAGTATATTTTCCTTTAATAGTTGGAGTTAAATTAATTGTTTTATTATTATTGATTGAATTTAATATTAAATTGCTACCATGAGGTTGAGAGATTATAGACCAAGTTAACTTAGAAGAGTAATCTGTAGATAAGCCCTCTATTGAAATATTAAACTCCTGATTTAAAGTTGGAGAGTTAGAATAAACAATTGTAGCATCTGATAAACTAAAAGAATTATTTGTTGGTGGATTATTTCCACTCCCTCCACCATTTCCACCAAAACCACTACTACTCCCACTATTATTTTCACCCACAAAAATTGAATTATTAATCCTCTCAATAGGATTTTTATCATTTTTAATACTATCCAAAAAATCAATAGCTATTGATACACTATTTGAACTATCTGTAATATTAGTTAGGATTTTAATGGAAGCCAAATAAGCGGGGTCATTTTCAGGAAAATCATTATTAACTACATTAGTTTTAGTACCCAAAAGTGTTATAAACTTTAATGCAACCTCTACTTTATTACTAATATAATCTTGTCGTTTTTGTGCAATAGATAACTCTTGGGTTGTAAGATTGGGAAAATTTTCTGACGATAGTTCAATAGTTAGAGAAGTTTCCATAAAATCTGATACCATATCTGAACGACTATTACCACTATCTAAATATTTTGTCCAATGCTTGATTCCATCCGTGTCTCCTGCTTTACCTAAAGAATTTTTATAGATAGCCTCTACAAACTCTTTGTTGGTCATATTACTATATGTCGATATAAAAGTTGGGTGTTTTACAAAATTAGATGAAATTTCTTTTAAAACTATAGAGAGACTCTTACTACCATGTAAAGCTCTATTTTTCCAAAAATTTAGACCATCTATATCTGGAGCTCTATTAAAATAAGCAATATAAAGTCCTGATATTTTTTCTTCTAATTTAAGATTTCTTTTGTTATATTCACAAATAGCTATATTTTGCTTTTCTAAATTTAAATTTGAAGAAATATTTTTTTCTACAGAAAAAGCATAAGAATTTAAACTAAAAATATAAAACCCAACTAAAATAATAAAGCGTAAAATTGATAGATTTAATTTTATATTATCCCCCTAATATAAATATATTATATCAAAACATAACTATATTTTAAGTTACTATTACAAATTACTTATATTTTTTAAGGGATATTAAAAAAATTATTATTGCACACCTATCTGATAATACTTAAATCCAATTTTTTCTAAACTATCTCTATTGTACTGATTTCTTCCATCAAAAATTATAGAATTTTTAAGTCTTTTTGCCATCTCTTCAAAATCGGGAGAGCGAAACTCTTTCCACTCTGTAAGTAAGATTAAAGCATCAGCTCCATTTAGAGCTGTATATTTACTATCTACATACTCTACACTGCTATTACCCTTTAGATAGAAATTTTCAGCCTCATCTCTTGCCTTTGGGTCGTAGGCTTTAACTTTAGCTCCTCTTTTAGTTAACTCATTGATTACTACTATAGAACTAGCCTCTCTCATATCATCTGTTTCAGGTTTAAATGCTAATCCCCAAATTCCAAAAACTTTACCCTCTAAATTCTCACCAAACTCTTTAATTACTTTATCCGAAATAACTCTTTTTTGTGCAAAGTTTACCTCTTCTACTGCATCTAATAGTTTTGGAATATATCCATAATCTTTAGAGGTTTTAGCTAATGCTTGAACATCTTTTGGGAAACATGAACCACCATATCCACACCCAGGGTAGATAAATGAGTAACCAATTCTACTATCACTTCCAATTCCATGACGCACTTGATTTACATCAGCTCCAACTCTTTCACAGATATTTGCTATCTCATTCATAAATGATATTTTAGTGGCTAACATTGCATTGGCTGTATATTTTGTCATTTCAGCCGAACGAACATCCATAGCTATAAATCTATCATGACTTCTTGTAAATGGAGCATATAACTCTCTCATAATATCAACTGCCTCACTACTATTAGCACCAATTACAACTCTATCAGGCTTCATAAAGTCATTTATAGCATCACCCTCTTTTAAAAATTCAGGGTTTGATATAACATCAAAAGTTAAATCACTTCCTCTTTTATCTAGTTCATTTTGAATAGTCTCTCTTACTTTATCGGCAGTTCCAACGGGTACTGTACTCTTATCAACTACAAAAGTGTGATGCTTCATATTCTCTCCAATAGATTTAGCTACTGCTAAAACATACTGTAAATCTGCACTCCCATCTTCTCCCATTGGAGTACCGACTGCTATAAAACAGATATTAGAGTTATCTAGTGCCTCTATTATATTGGTGGTAAAATTAAGAGTTCCTTTTTTATAATTTTCTAATACCATCTTTTCTAATCTTGGCTCATATATTGGAACAACTCCCTTTTTTAAAGAGTCAACTTTTTTTTCATCTATATCAACACATATAACACTATTTCCCATCTCTGCAAAACATGTTCCACTCACTAATCCTACATAACCTGTACCTATTACGCTTATTTTCACCTATATACTCCACAAAAATCAATTACTTTCTTACTATTATCTATTTTAATATCTTCAAACTCTCTATGAGCTACTAAAAAAATAATAATATCAGCCTCTTTAATAGCTTTATCGTATTTTACTATATTAAACTCATTAAATGATTTAATATTAGGTTCAACTGCTAAAATATTTAAACCACTTTCAATAAGCTCTCGTGTTACATATAGTGCTGGAGACTCTCTTAAATCATCAATATTAGGCTTAAAAGCTAAACCCATACATGCAATTTTTACTTCTTTTCCACTCTCTTTTTC
The DNA here is from genome assembly GCA_027065385.1 of Campylobacteraceae bacterium. Taxonomy (GTDB): domain Bacteria; phylum Campylobacterota; class Campylobacteria; order Campylobacterales; family Sulfurovaceae; genus UBA1140. The sequence goes on from JAMOOP010000067.1 coordinate 53,772, forward strand.
AAAAACTAAAGCCTTATTTTTAATTTTTTCTATAACCCATTGTGTCTTATATAGGTTTACCTCTCTAGCTCTTTTTATAATCTTAGCATCACCCTCTCCTGCATGGACAATAAACCAAGGGTCAACAGCAATACAGTGTCCCCCCACCCCTGCACTAGGTTTTAATATATTAACTCTTGGGTGTCTATTAGTTAGTGATATAAGTTCCCAAACATCAATATTAAATTTGTCACATAAAATAGATAATTCATTAGCAAAAGCAATATTTACATCTCTAAAAGAGTTCTCTGTAAGTTTTGCCATTTCAGCAGTTTTAGCATTAGTTGATAGAACTTCACCTTTTACAAATGTTTTATAAAACTCTACTGTTTTTTCTGTAGCTTTAGGAGTTAAACCACCAACTATTCTATCATTTTCAACTAACTCTCTCATAATTTGACCAGGTAATACTCTCTCTGGACAGTGGGCAATATATATTTTAGTTGTATCAACTCCCTCTTCTTTTAAGATATTTTCTATTTTATTAGTTGTTCCAACTGGTGAAGTTGACTCTAATATTACAATATTTCCATTTTTTAAATATGGAGCTATAGCCCTTGTAGCATCTAAAACAAAATCTATATTGGGAATAAATCCTTTATAAAAAGGTGTTGGAACTGCTATAATAAATATATCAGCCTCAATAGGCTTAATATCTGCTACTAAATACCCACTATTAACTGCTGACCTAACAAAAGTGTCTAAAACAGGTTCAACAATATGTATCTCTCCACGATTAATTGTATCTACTGTAGATTTAACTACATCTACTCCATGAATTTGATAACCTCTATTGGCAAGTAGTGATGCTGTAGGTAGTCCAATATATCCCAATCCCATTACACATATTTTTTTTTTCATTATTAAAACTTCTTATTTATTTTTATTTTATTATGTGAAATTATACGGCTTTTTTCTTTAATGAAACTAAACCCTCTTTTTTACTAACTACATCTTTAAATATGTCTAACATATTATGAGCCAATATCTTTCTATCAAAATTTTTAGCTAATTTTAAACAACCTTTTTTACAAAGACTATATAACTTTTTATTATTTTTCAATTTATAAACCTTATCAATAAAATCAGTCTCATTTTCAGGTTCATAACAAACCCCTGCACCATATTTTTCTATAATCTTTTTAGCTTGACCCTCTACACCTAAAAGTGTGGGTTTTTGCATAGCTGATGCTTCAAAAATTTTAGATGGTATAACACTTTTAAAAGTATCTGATTTCTTTAAAGGGGCTAAAGATACATCGATAATAGATAGATATTGTGGAACTTTCTCTTTTGGGATAGAGTCTAAAAATGTAATATTTTTTAAATTTAACTCTTTTGATAATTTAACAACAATATCTTTCATAGCCCCATTACCTATAAATAGAAAATGAATACTCCTATCATCTATTTTTGATATACTCTTTACAATAAAATCTAAACTGTGTGCCATACCATGAGTACCTATATAGCCTATAATAAATTTATTTTCTAAATTTAACTCTTTTATTAGAGTTTTATCTTTATCTTTTATATTAAATAGTTTAAGATTAGAACCATTTGTGACTACTGATATTTTATTAGAATTTATCCCTCTTGATATTAAATTATCTCTAAATGCATCAGTAACAACTACTACTCTACTACTATCTCTATATAATCCAAGTTCAATCTTTTCTAAAAATTCAAGTGTCTTTTTATGTTTAATAGCACCGACACTCTGTATAGACTCTGGCCATATATCTCTAAGTTCAAATATCCAAGGTTTATGTTTTATTTTACTTAAAGCGTAAGCACTCCATGTTGTAAAAAATTGTGGAGAGGTTGCAATAATTATATCTGCATTTTGAGATAATCCAGCCCAAAATGAGCTAAAGGCAAAAGAGAAATAATCAAGTACTCTTCTTGTAAAACCTATATTAGAACTTATATAACTCCAAACTCTAATAACCTCTATACCATCTATATTCTCTTTTTGATATAATCTATTTTTATATCCACTATAAACCTTTCCATCTGGAAAATTTGGAACACAAGTAATTATAGTAATCTCAACACCTTTTTTTATCCACTCTTGACAATGTTCATAAGTCCGTGTAGCTGGTGCATTAACCTCTGGGGGAAAATTGTCTGTTATAAATAGTATTTTCATCTTTTATTCTTTTATTTTAAATTTTTCAAGCTCTTTTTCAAAACTTTTTAAATATCTATCGATATTATTTTTGGTTAATACTATTCCAAAATCATTTGGAATATTGATATTTTTTCTATTAGAAATTTTATTAGCAAGGAGTTTTCCAATATATGGATAGAAGTGGTCATCATCAGGATAATTTTGTAGATTTTTAGTAATACTATTAATTGTCATAAAGTGATAAACCTCTCCAAATATATTAACCATATCTTTTAACCAACTCTTAAAATCCTCTAATCTATCTCCTTTTTTTATCATAGAGACTAATAGATTGGCACTAATGGGTGAAGTAAAAATTATAAATTTTGTATTTGGGTTACTCTTTTTTAATCGTTTTAATATTCCTATATAATCTGGATTTTTCTGATAGTTCTCTAATAAAAAACTATCAATATGTATCTTTAGATGTTTTTTATAAGCTCTTATTCTCTCATTTTCTGATACTCTAGGTCTAAATTTAATATTATTTCTACTGTAGTATATAGGAGATTTTTTAGATATATTAGCCTCTATATTTTCAATAGATTTTTTTAAAGTATCTAATGAGAATAACATTATATATCTATATAAAAATCTCTTTGTATTAGATATATAGTGGTCTGGATTTTTAAATTTAATATCTTTTGGCTTTTTTGTATTATAAAAATCTGCTCCAATAATAATGTATTTAAAGTCTCCTCCATGTGACTCTTTAGCAAACTCTATATATCTCTCATACTCAAATGGATATATACTATCTAAGGCATAGTTATAAATATTCATATTATAAAAATCATTTTGATTAATAAAGGTTGTTCTACTACTTCCAATAAGAAGCCCATCATATCTTCTTAATCCACTAAAATAGACCATATTACTCTTCTGCTGTCTCTCATTAAAAGGGAATTGGAACTGATTTAAACTATTTTTATGGGAAAAGCTCCAATGTGGGTCTATAATATAATTTATAACTCCTATAATAGATACAAATAGAAATAAAAAAGCTATATATACTACAATCCATTTTTTAGCACTCATAAATATCTCCTAAAAATTAAAATATAAAAACTCAGATACTCGGTTAAGAGATAAAAGAGCCGTACTAAAGATAGTAGCTGTAAATATGGCTGTATAGTAGTTTAGTTTAAAACTACTCAATTTTTCAATAGAATTTTTAAATAGTAGAGTAGTAATAAATCCACCAAATAACCAAAACATAATATCAAAGTTGGCTTCTATATTTTGGGTAAAACGACCAAAGACTACTCCATAATTGGATAAAAAGGATAAAGCCCTTTCTAACATAGTAGGTAAAATAATATTATCTAAACTAAACATACTATCTATTACTTTAATAGCATCACTCCAACTATTGGCTCTAAAAAATACCCAAGCTATATTTAAAAAATTAAAAGTAATAAACCAACCAAACCAACTATATAATTTAATATTAAATTTACTCCAAACTCTAAAAATAAGAAGGGCCATACCATGAAGAAATCCCCAAAAGAGAAAAGTCCAACCTGCTCCATGCCATATACCACCAATTAAAAAGGTAATTATTAAATTAGCATAAATTCGAAACTCCCCTACTCTACTTCCACCAAGTGGTATATAGATATAATCTTTTAAAAATCTACTAAGTGTTATGTGCCATCTTCTCCAAAAATCTTGAATATTAATTGCTTTATATGGACTATAAAAATTAATTGGTAACTTTATATTAAATAGAAGAGCCAAACCTATAGCCATATCTGTATAACCACTAAAATCAAAATATATTTGAAAAGTATAAGATAGACTAGTTGCCCAAGCCTCAAAAAGATTTAACTCTACTGCTTTATCAAACCCATTAGTTGCCCAAACTGAAAAGGTATCAGCAATAATTACCTTTTTAAAAAGACCTATAGAGAATATAAAAACACCTTTTGATATATTTCTATAATCAATTAATCTACCTCTTGCTCTAGCAAATTGAGGCATCATCTCTTTATGGTGAACTATAGGCCCTGCTATTAATTGAGGAAAAAATAGAACAAAAAGTGTATATTCTAAAAAATCATACTCTTTAGTCTCTTTTTTATAACTATCAACAAGATAGGAAATTTGCTGAAAAGTAAAAAATGATATTGCTAAAGGTAATACCAAATCTAATAGAGCAATATTTTTATCAAAAGCATAATTAATATTTGATATAAAAAAATCACTATATTTAAAATATGCCAAAAGAGAAATATTAATAACTATTCCAAAAGACAATATCTTTTTACTTCTATATTTAAAAAGTAAATTCCCTAAAAAAAAGTTAAAAAGAATTGAAGATATAATAATTGGTAAATTTAAAATACTCCACCAACTATAAAAAAATAGACTACTAAAAACTAAAAATACTCTAGCCAATGTAGATAGCCTTTTATGATTTAGATAAAAGTATATAAGTAGTGTTATAGGTAAAAAAAGTAGTATAAACTCATAACTATTAAATAGCATCTATTTTTTACTCCTCTTTTTATATTCTAAGATTTTATTAATAATCTCTTCACGCAAAATATCCAAATCTAAACTACAATCAATATTCTCTATCCAACGATTTAAATCATAAATATCTATACCCTCAATCTCTAATTTATCTCTTAAATTTTCTAGTGTTGAGATATATCTAACATCTGTAATAGCCTCTCTAAACCCTTCCCACTCAATAGTCCCAACTACTCCATCTGTAGTAGGATAGGTAAATGCCTCATCTCTATATTTTGTTAATCTTGAATTTCCTGTATCAAAATCATTCCAAAAAGCACCTCTATTTGCCTGATATGCCCAATTCATAGCACCATCAAAGTTTAATTTCCATAGTCTGCAACCAAAATTTCTTCTATAAACCTCTGGATTTTCAACCCCAGCTTGTGGAGAGGCGTAAACAAATATCTCTCTATCTATCCCATGCCATCTACTAACTTGAAATTTAGCATCTCTCTTAAAAATAGCATTAGCATAATTAAATAGGTCAAGATAACTACCTAAATAGTTGTATGTATATTCATATCCTGCTGTAAAAACTTTTGCTCCATAGCTATGTATCTCATCTATTTTTGGCTTTTCGGCCTTTAATCTACTCTCTGATGCTTCATCAATACCATAAACATATAAAGAGTTATACTCATACCCATACTTATCTAAAATAGCTCTATAGGCTCTTACTCTATTGGATAAATTGCCACTCATAACATTAAAACCTATTGTGTAAAATCTATCTAATGGAAAACCAATCTCTGCTCGTATTTTTAATGTATCTTCTAAATTATCAATAGTTTCGTAACTTGTAGGGTATAAAACCCCATGCTCTTTTATATCTTTTAACTCAATAAGTTGCTGTTTTTTACTCTTATTATAAGCATCTATTAAACGAAGTGGTTTATTGGTTAATTTACCTGTATAGTAGAGTCCATAAGATAGTTTGGAACTATCTAGTTCAAAAGGTAAAACCTCTATATTTATGGGAACTTCTTTTAAAACTTTTCCCAATTTATCCTCTATTTTAAGTAGTGTTGAGTAGTTGCCATCTGCTATACTATTTGGAATATGAATAATTCCCCAAAGTAGTTTTGCCCTAATAGGGTCTAATTTAAATGGTTTAAACTCTTTAGAATCATTAAAAGTTATACTATTAGTATCTGGAAATATCTCTAATGGATTTGAAATATTAATATATTTAATTACACTGTTTGAGTTATACTTTACCCTAAGATAGTTTGTTTTAGTTTTATAATTAACTTTTACCAAACTATCATCTTTTAGTAGTAGCTCTTGAGTTAAATATTTACCACTCTTTAATGTATTCTCTAATCCACTCTGATACCATATTTTTGCTATATATATATCTAAATTATCTTTTGAAAAACTATATCTATCTCCAATAAAATCATCTACCTTAATATCTAAAATCTCTGATGAACAGATTGGCTCAATTAAAAGTGAAATAGATTTATACTCCCCTCTTGTCATTCTAATATTAAATGATTTTGCAATATCTAATGGAGGGGTATTTATTCCTGTTAAACGATAGTATTTCATAGATGGCATCTTATATAGATTTATTCTTGATTTACTATTACTAAGAGATTTTAATTTTCTTAAATAGGCATCTAAATCTTTAATAGTAGAGGGCTTTAAAGTTTTAGCTCTTTTAAATGAAATATTAATATCATTAAAAATTCTCTCTATTTTACTACTGTAATATTCTACACTTGGACAATTTTTATTTTTATATTTAGATATTAATTTTCTATATAAATCTCTTCTTTTATCTATATTTTTATGAACTCTATTTATATATTTAGACCATGATTTATGATAATTTTCCATAAAAATATTGTTCTTTTCTATAGTACCATACAGTTTTAAGTTATCTAAATTTATTCTATATTTTTTAGAACCTCTTCCTTTTATTAAAATTACTATTTTAGAGATTGCTCTTCCAAAATCACTTAAATTTGCATCATATATTTTAGATATAAAATTTCTAGCATGATTTAGTGTAAAAGAGTTTAAATTATCAATAGAAAAACTACTCCATCTATTAGCCTCTACCCTCTTTTGAATAGGCTCAATACCACTTATATAAGGAAGATACTCTAAATTAAACCCAATCTGTATATCTTTTGTAGCTCTTTTATCCATTTTAATATCAAAAGATAGAGATAAATCTCCATTTAAATTTGGAACTGGATTTAATGGAAGTTGAAGATAATAGTACCACTTTTTGTTTGATTTATTATATATATCTATATCTATTGCTAAGGAGCTATCACCCTCTGTATAAGAAAATCTATCTAAACTAAAACTCACATTAATATCATTTTTATCTACAATATCACTTACCCAATACTTAATGGGATTTAATTTTATATCTTCAAAACCCTCTTGATAACTATATTTTATAAAATTTGGATTATCCCCTTTAGCATAAAAACTAAAAAATAACACTATTGACATTAATATAAGTTTTAATAGACTCTTCATAATCTTTCCAATACCTATAATCTCTCACTACGAAAGTGGTCATATACTGTATATTCGCCATTAGTATGAATATGATGAACCCCTTTTATATCTGATAGAAAGTTTGGATAGATTTGAGAAATCTCCTCCTCCTTAAATTCTAATGGAGTTAAATTTACAACTTTAGATAGAGTTAGCGATTTACCATATATATTAAATCCCTGTCTCTGTCTAGCTCTAATAACTATATTCTCTTTTAATATAATTCCACCATTTCGACTAACACTACTACTATTTACTATTGGATTACTACTATGAGCTATCCATTTACCACTAATTGGATTTGAGTCTGTATAGTATGCTACCAATTGAGAGTTATAATTTTTACCTGTAATAGAGTGGCTAAATAGTATCCACCATAGATTATTATGATGAAAAATAACTGTATCTGTTGCATTAATATCTTTAAATAAATCCTTTTGATACTCCCATTTCATAGGAAAACCGATAGATTTATATAATCTAATAGATTTAGCTTGTGAGGTCTCAGGAACCATATATAAATCATCTTTATACTCAAATATATAAGGGAAAGAGAGATGAAAAGACTCTTTAATAACAGAACCTAGTATCTTATAGTTACTATTATCAAAAATCTCAATAGCAGTTATAGAGCCTAATTTAGTAATATATGAATAGTCCTTAGACTGAAGTAATATACCTACTCTTTTCATTTTAATATTTCCTAATATTATAAATTATTTTACAATAATACACAAATAAATGTAAATAAACAATAAGTAATCTTAACTAATATTTTTATATTATAAATATATCTATTTTAGATGTTTTATTAAAATAAATTTCTATATAATAAGATATTTTAGTACTATTAAAACCAATAGATAAATCATATTTAAAAAGTTTCCAACTACTATTATATACTTTTATATGTTCTAAAATATATTGTTTAGATATACTATAGTGAAAATATAATCTAGCAGTAGCTATAGAATTCTTACCTAAACTATCTTTAATAGTTACTCTATCTTTATTAAAGGTCCATATTCTAGTATGTAGAGTATTTTTATATCCATTATGTGTAGCTTCTATAATATTTTTAGACTCTTTTATATCTATAACTCTACCTCTATCTCCAACCCTAAAACTACTCCAAACCTCACTCTGATTTTTTCCTTTTATCTCAACCGTATTATGAGCAGAAGTTGAGCGTTGGAACTCTCTTTTTTTAGAGTCATTATAAGTAATAATTCCCATATCTACAATAAAAGGTCTATTATTGATTTTTAATTCAAAATTAAATATATCTGCATGTGTATGACCTGCAATATAGTTAGCCTTAATATCACCTATATCTACTATACATTCATAACTACTATTGGATATTTTTCTATAACCACTATCTGATAGTTTTAAATATCTAATACCTAAATTCAACCTTTTTGAGTACTCTATTAACTCATTTGTAGTTGGGGCTATATCTTTAGCACTATCATTAAACATTGGAATAGAACCATCTCTATAACTAACAGCACTTAACCAACCTAACATAATCTCCGCTTTATAGATTAAAAATTCTAAAAACTTTTTGTTACTTTGCCAACTATTATGTTTAACCAAATTAATAGAGTCTAAAACTCTAAAAAGTACTATTTGATGATACATAGGACTTAGTTCAAAATGTCCACCATCATCTAATATCTGCTCATCTAACTGCTTTAATAAAATCTCTTTAGCCTTCAAATAGAGTATATCATCTTGAAAATAGTATGCTCCAAATAGCAAAGAGAAACCATTTTCAAGTAGATGATTTCCTAATAGATGATACTCTAAATTATCAAGTAGTATATAGTATTGTGCATAGAGACTATTATCTATTTTCTCACTTTTAATACTATTATATGATAGAAATTTAACCCAATTAAGAGTTCTTAAACTAATAGGATATGGCTCTAATCCATCTTTTATAGAGTCTATATTTTTAATAAAATCCTCTATTAGATATATCTCTTCTCTTTTAGATAGAAAATCAAAGTAATTTAAGTTATATGTCCAAAGTTTACCATAGCCACTATAATTCCAATCTATACTTCCTTTAAACTCTTTTGAGAGATTTAAAAATTTAAACTCTCCTTGACTATAAGTCGATTTACTCTCTATAGATTTCTCTAGTTTTAATCTATTTGAGTTAGCTTTTTTCAAAAAGCTATATCTAAATCTTACTAATTTTCTAAATCTAGCTCTAATAAAGTAGAACCCTCTATAGTATATCTGTATAGGTTTTAAAAACTTAACTGTATGAAATAATAAAATATATCTACTCATAATACTACTCAATATTAAATAGTCTAAATAGTTTATTACAGTTTCTATTAATAGAGTGATTTTTAATTAAAATCTTTTCACTATTTTTTGAAAAAAGCTCTCTTAGCTCTCTACTATCTCCCAATCTTCTAATACTTTTATAAAGTTGAAAACTATTTTTAGGCTCTATTAAAAAACCATTATAATTCTCTTTTACACTCTCCGATACTCCACCTACATTAGTAGATATAATTGGCATTCTATAGTTTAATGCTTCAGATATAACATTAGCAAACCCCTCTGCATAAGATGGTAAGATTAGCACATCAGAACTCTTATAGAGTTCGGCTACCTTATCACTATCTAACCACCCTTTAAAGATAATATTATCTCTACCTTTAGCTCTCTCTTTTAATTTATCTAATAGTGTGCCTCCTCCAACAAATATAAATCTATAACCATTTAAATCTTTATGTTTTAAGATAACATCTATTAAATCAACCACACCCTTTTTTTCAACAACTGCACCAACATATAAAAAAGTTGTAGTATCACTAAACTTTCTACTATACTCTTTTATATCTATCCAATTTAAAATCTTAACTAATCTATGATTATCTACTCTTACTCTATCATAAAATTTCTCCCACTTTCCACCCTGATGTCCTATATATGATATTTTATTCATTAAAAATCTTTTAACTGGAATATTATATCCCTTATCTATAACATCTGCCATAAAGTGACCTGAACGGATAAAAAACAGTGTCTTAATATCTTTTTTTTCAATATATAAAGAGAATATTAATTTTTCCCAAAAACCTAATCCAAATGTTCCAAAAACTAAAGCACCTCTATAGCTACTCTTTTTTAAAATCTCTTTTAACTCTTTAAACCTACTCCATGAAGTTTTTATCTTATCTACTGTAGATGGTGGAGGATATGAGCTTCTAAAAATATCTAAAATATCGTAAGAGATACCTCTTTTATCCATATATGATACCAAATTTATAATAGCTGTTAACTGCCCACCTGAATGGTTTATCTCTTTATTAAAAGGACTAGGAGCTAATATTAATATATCTTTTTTCATAACTTTATATCCCTATTTTTATTTAACCACATTGATAAATTTAAAATTTTCCACAATACAAAACCGTGGTCTCTTTTACCTAAAATATGTTCATCTATCATCAAAGAAACCTTATTAGTATATATATTAGATGAAATAATTTCATCTCGCATAAAATCTTTCATTGAACTCCTTAACCAATATGAGAATGGAACTCCAAACCCTCTCTTTTTACCATAAAGAATTTTATCTGGAACAATTCCACTAAAAGCTCTTTTTAAAAGATACTTCTTCTCTTTTCCTCTTACTTTATATTTTGATGGTAGAGAAATTGCATATCTAGCTAAATCATTATCTAAAAATGGAACACGAACCTCTAGGCTATTTGCCATTGTAGCTCTATCTACCTTTTCTAAATATTGGTCTGGAAGAATTAAATTCATATCTGTATATAGTAATTCTTGGAGTAAATCTATATTTTTATCTTTAAAACTAGAGTGTAATTCAAGACTACGAATAAATGGATTAATTAAAGATAACCTCTCTCTATACTCATCTTTAAAGAGATTTAAACTAGACTCTGTTAACATCTCTTGTGAATAAAATCTTGCAGGAACTAATGCTCTATCCTTTTGAGTTATAGCATACATACTACGAAGCATTCTATAGTATTTGCTAGATTTTGGAATAAGTGGAGCAAAAGAGGTTACAGCATAAGAGAACAATCGAAATAACCTCTCATTTTTAACTCTAAAGTAGTGATTATAACCTGCAAATAGTTCATCTCCACCATCACCTTGTAAAATTACCTTATGTTTTCCCTTTAACTCTTGACTCATAAGATATAGTGGAATATTGGCTGCATCTGCAAAAGGTTGGTCAAAATAGTGATTTAAAGTCTCTAAAACAGATATACTATCATCACCCTTAATATGAAACTCATAATGGTCTGTATTAAACTTTTTAGAGATAAATCTAGCATTTGGTAACTCATTAAAACCTCTATCAAAATCAAAACCAGCAGAGAATGTTTTTAATTTTCCTCTATAATATTTTGAAGCTATAGCTGTAATTGCTGTAGAGTCAATGCCTCCACTTAAAAATATACCAACAGGTACATCTGATACTAATTGTCTTTTTACACTTTTCTCAAATAAATCTCTAATATTATATATAGCCTCATCTAAAGAGTGGGTAGATGGAGTAACATCGCATAATAATCTATAAGAAATAGTCTCTAAAACTCCACTATATAAACTATACTCAATATACTCTCCTGATTTTAATTTTTTTATACCATTATAAAAAGTTGTCTCCCCTACAGTTGTAGAAAAGTGCATATACTCATATAGTCCCTGATAGGACATCTCTCTGGGAACTAAATTAGATGCTAAAATAGATTTTATCTCTGAAGCAAAAATAAGAGTCTCTCCATTCAAATAGTAATATAATGGTTTAATTCCAAAACTATCTCGCACAATATATATTTTTTGATTTTTTCTATCATATATTGAGAATGCAAACATACCATTAAGTTTATTAAATAGCCCAACACCCCACTCTATAAACCCCTCTAATATAACCTCTGTATCTGAAGTGGTTTTAAATGAGTGACCTAGAGTCTGAAGAGTTCTTTTAATAGATTGAAAATTATATATCTCTCCATTATATACTAATATATATTGATTATCTCTACTTACCATAGGCTGATTTGCATCTGCTGATAGGTCTAAAATAGATAATCTTGCATGAGCTAAATAGACTAAACCATCTTTATATATATCTTGAAAATCTGGACCTCTATGTTTTATGCTCAAAACCATCTTATCTATATCTAAACTCTCTTTGGTAACTCCTCCACATATACCACACATAATCTATACCAACCCTTTAAAAAAACTATTAACATCAGAGCTTTTTAAACTCTTTATACCTAAACTTTTAAGTTCCTTATATCTAACTATATTATCAGATAACTGCTCAACACTCTCAATATCTACTAAAAAACCATTTTTACCATTATCTATAAGTTGACTCATAAAAGGGATACATTTTGTAGCAATAATTGGCTTTTTTAGATATAAGTTCTCTAAAACTGCATTGGGTAATCCCTCCCATCTTGAAGAGAGTACAAATAGGTCTGAATGTTGATAATATATATATGGATTTTTTTTAAATCCTAAAAGATTTACAATATTATCTAAACCCAACCCTTTAATTATCTCTCTATACTTTTTTTTCTGATTATCATAATCTGGACCTATAATATGCAGTCTAAAACTATTATTTTTACTATATACCTCTTTAAAAGCTCTAATTAAAATATCAAACCCTTTCTCTTTAGAGAGTCGTCCAGATGCTACTACATTAATATATTTTTTATTAAATGGACTCTTTTTATCTAAACTATTATCTATTAAATCTGTATCTAAAGGGTTAATTAAAACTTTAATTTTATCTCTTTTAACACTATGATATATTTCAGTCTCATCTCTCATCTCTGGAGTTTGAACAATAATATAGGTAGCTTTTTTTAATGCTCTATTTAAAAAAAAGTTAAAAATAGAGCTATTTTTTATATATCTATCTACCAATTTAGGAGAGCTTGGTATTCTCATAATAGTTTTTGGTCTATTTTTTATACCAATTAGTGCTAAATTAACTGCAATATGAGAACGGTTTAAAGAGGTAAATATAAAGTATGGATTTATCTTTTTAATTATATCTCTTAGTTTTAATATAGAATATATAGTCTTATCTGTCTCTAAATCGTGCTGATAGATATATTTTGGTATAAGATGTAAAGAGTTTCCTAATGACTTTGTCCCTAAAACTAGATGTGGTTCAAAATAGTCTCTATTGAGTTTTTTTATAATATTTATAGTAACTCTCTCTGCTCCTCCTCCACTCATAAGTGGTAGAAAGAAGATAATTTTCTTTTTATCCATAAAATTTTTCCTATTTTTATAATTTCATATAATTTATAATTAGTACAAGTGCTACATAAAGAAGTAACATTCTTACCCATACTACTGTTCTCTGTGTTATAGTCATATCCAAATAACTAAATACCATAAATAGATAGACTATTGGATATACAGCTACCTGCCTTCTTTGATTAAATTCAACAACTGCAATTAATCCCAAATATACAATTGCAAATAGAAACATTAAAGATAGTTTTAAATCTACTCTTTTTAGAAAAAGTCTATTTTTAAAAAAACCATATACTAAAAAGCCCCAACCAAAATACCAAGATATTCCAGCCAATAGATACATAAAATGAAACATTCCCTTTTTAGATAAAAATATTAACTCTGGTGGAAATGGTTGTATTTGTGAAAAGCTAAATAGAGCAACGACATTAAGTCCAAATGGCAATTTTGCGATTTTAGCACCCATAGAACCTGATGATGCCTGTTCTGCTGAGTGTTCTGCTGAACTATTAAAAGTTTGATTAAAGGTATCCATAATATATTGATTATTTAATACTAATAGTACAAGTAAACCTAAAAGAGTTAGATATATACATAGTTTAATATAGTTATTTTTAATAGTAAAATTTATAAAATTAAAAAAGTATATTGCAGTAAATCCAACCATAAATATACCCGTCTGCTCTCTAAAATAGTATGATGCAATAGATATGCAAAATAGTATAACTAGATTTATAAGAGATAATCTATCTAAAATAATATAGAATGTAATAATATACATTAAAGCAATATGCACATCTCTAAGTAATAGACTTGAAAGATATGGAACAAATGAAAAAATCCCATAGACTATAGCTACTACAATAGATATTTTATCTGTTAAATATAGTCTGCTAATAGAGTACATCATTGCAGGAATTAAAGCAGAAATAAGAGTAACAGCTATCTTTTGAGTAAATATAGTATGCTCTCCAAATAGATTAGCTAATATCGCAATATAAGCATTAAAATAGATAGACCCTGGTAAATCTAAATAGTCTCTAAGTTTTACTATATCTGAAAATTTATAACCTAATCTAATCTTATTTGCTAAATCTGATGCTCCATCATAAAATAGACCCTCATCTGACTCTACAAATGGATATGGTGTTGAATATACTTCAATAAGTCCAAAGTGTATTAAAGTTGTATAAAATAGATATATTAGAAAAAATATTAAAAATATAGCTACTGAATTTCTTATATTTTCTACTCTATTAATAATTGATAGAAAAGTAGCTCCTATAGCCATAAAAACAAAAGAGAGTGAAAATATAGCCACATTCTTATCTAAATATGCACACACAATAGACATAATAATAGTAAAAAGTATAGTAACCATAATATAGTTACTACTAATTGTATATCTCTCTTCTGTCATAATAACAACTCCCTATCTATCAATATATTTTTTATACCAAAGTTGAAAAACTAAGATAAACCATAAATTAACAATATTTTTTTTACTAAGCTTTGCATACTCTTTTTCTATATAGTCTATATTTAAAAGATTATGCTTTTTTAACTCATCTTCTCTAAAATTAACCTCAAACATATCTTTTAAATCAGAGCTAAACCACTCAAATATTGGTATGCCAAATCCCATCTTTTTTCTATATATCATCTCTTTTGGAATATATCTCTCTAAGACTTTTTTAAGCAGATACTTACTATCTCCATTTTTATACTTCATCTCAAAAGGAACTTGTGCCATAAACTCAGCTATTCTATGGTCAAGAAGAGGCTCTCTACCCTCTATTGATAGACTCATAGTGGCTCTATCCACTTTTGTAAGAATATCATCAACCATATATCTATGATAATCCCAAAGCATCATTCCCTGCATTGGGTTTTCTTTCTCTCCTACACTAAAACTAATACTCTCTATCTCTTTTGAAAAAGCAAGAAGTTCCCCTATATCATAACTTGTTAAAGATTTATACATCTCCTCCCAATTACTATTTTTTAAGATTTTATGAATTAATTTATATTTAAATTCAAAATTACTATTTAAAACTTTAGAGAGATTATCGTCTCCTATAGTATCCATAATAGAGTTTAAGCTTTTTCTTAAAAATGGGGGAATTTTAAAAACCTTTCTACCAATATTATCTATAGTCCAATATCTACTATATCCACAAAATATCTCATCTCCTCCATCTGCACTTAAAACAACCTTTACACCTGCATCTTTTGCCACTTGACTAACTAGGGTTGTAGGAATTCCACTACTATCTCCAAATGGTTCATCATAAATATCTACAAATCTATTAAGTATCTTTTTTGCTCCTGATGAGCTTAAATATTTTTCTGTATGAGTTGTACCTATATAGTTAGCAACCTCTTTTGCATACTCTGCCTCATTATATTTACTATCATTAAAGCCTATAGTAAATGTGTGTATATTTCCATAATGTTTTTGTAGAATAGATGCTACAATAGAGCTATCAACACCTCCACTTAAAAATATACCAACTGGTACATCAGATACCATTCTATATTTAAAAGCATCTATTAGTATAGCCTCTAGCTCATTAATTAGTTCATCTTCACTCTTTTTAAATTTTGGAAGTTTAAAAAATGGTAATATTGACCAATACTCTCTTATATCTATCTCTAAACCTCCACAATCAAAAGTTAAATAGCTACCTGCTGGAACTTTATAACAGTTTTCAAAAATAGATAGATTAGAGGAGATATATCCAACTTTAAAATATTCAAATAGTGCATCTTTACTAATTTTTAACTCTTTTTTATCTCTAAAATAGTCCATAATGGGTTTTAGTTCACTAGCAAAAACAAAATCAACACCATCAAAATAGTAATATAGTGGTTTAACTCCCACTCTATCTCTAATAAGGGTTAATTTAGAACTCTCTCTATTATATATAGCAATAGCAAACATACCAATAAATCTATTAACTGCCTCTATACCCCACTTGTGGTAGGCTTTTAATATAACTTCACTATCTGTATCTGATATAAATTCATAACCCTCACTAATAAGCTCATCTCTTATCTCCTTAAAATTATACACCTCTCCATTATATACCATAGATAGATTATTATACTCCATTGGTTGGTGTCCATGTGAAGTTAAATCTAAAATAGATAATCTAACATGAGCTAAAGAGAACTCTTCTGACTCAAATAGACCTCTATCATCTGGACCTCTATGGTTAATAGATTGCATCATCTTCTCTAATATCTCCCTATCTATACCATTAAAACCTACAACTCCACACATTATCTATATCTCCTTATCACACTATCTATTAACTTAAACCATTTAACACCTATTTTATCTATAGATAATCTATGGGCTATTTTCTTCGCTTCAATAGATAGCTCTTTTCGTATCTTTGGATTATCAGCTAAATATTGCATCTGTTTAGCTAACTTGTCTATATCTTCTGCTTTGACCAATAGACCATCTCTATTGTGAGTTATAATCTCTCTTGGAGCTGATGGACAATCAAACGAAATAACAGCACAACCATATCCCATAGCCTCACAAAGAACTCCAGGAAAACCTTCAGTAATAGAAGATAGGACAAAAATAGAGGCTCTCTTATAGTAATACTCTACATCTGAAACAACACCTAAAAGTTCAACTCTATCTAATAAATTTAGTGACTTAATTAAGAGTTCAAGTCTCTCTCTCTCTTCCCCCTCTCCTGCTATTAATAGTCTCCAACCATCTCTATTAAATTTAGAAAAAGCCTCTATAAGCAAATCAAAACCTTTAACTAAATTTAATCTTCCTACAGCTAAGATAATCTTTTCTCTCTTTATATCTTTATGGTTATTTTTTAAAATTAGAGGATTTTCTATCTTATATCTATTTTTTACAAAATGGTATCTCTCTTTATCTGCATTTGTTAAAACAACTAAAGCATCAACAAATGGATATGTAACTCTTCTAATCTTTTTCCATATAGGCTTTATATCTAAAAAATCAAAAGCACTTCTCTCTGATACAATTATTGGTTTACCTGCCAATTTTGATGCAATCAGTGCTAAAATATTCATCTCAGACATAAAGCTAATAACAATATCTGGGTCAATTAAAAGAATTTCTTTCTTTAAATTACCTATTAATAACCTAATATTATTAACTCTATTTGAACTATTAACTGAAATTGAAACTAAGTTAATAGTTTTATTTAGAGTAAAATATGGCTTATTTTTAGAAGCTATAATAATAGTTACACTATATCCTATATTGTCAAAATGGTTTGCAAGAGTTGTTAAAATCTTTTCAGCACCACCAATATCTAATGAGCTAATAATAAAAACTATCTTCATTTATTAAAAGCCAAATGTTTTATTTTAGATAGACCATTATGCAAATCTTGATTTCTATATAAAAGATACCATAATAGTTTCTGCTTTTTAGAGAAAATATCTCTATATATATTAAATACCTCATCTCTTATATCAATATCAATAGCTCTTCTTTTTATAAAAGCTAGACTACTATTATATATAAGTTCTTCAATCTCTTTTTCTAATCTATTATCTAAATAGTTATTCATTTTGTGTAACATATTATGAAAAGAGAGTAGATGCTCTTTCTGTTTTTGTGAATTATCTCTTGAAAGATTACTCCATGCACCAATCTCTCCTACTCTATATACAGACATACATCTATCTATATATAAAGCACCACCATTTACAGAACCCATTATCTGTACAGGATAATCTCCCGGTATTATTGTAGTAAACCACTCTGGAAAATCTGAGATTAATCTACTTCTAAACATTAAAGATACTGTAGGACAAAACTCTCCTCCACCTAAAACAACCTCATCAAGAGTAAATACTCTATTTTTATTAGCATGTTTAGATAACACTCCATCTTTTTTTCCATTTAATAGCCTATAGGTGGGGTGAAAACTCATATTAATATCTGGAAATTTTTCCATCTCTTCTACTTGAATTTTCAGTTTTTGAGTATCTATCCAATAGTCATCACCATCACAAAATGCCATATATTTTCCTTTCATTTTGGGAAATAGAAATGACATAGGATTAATTCCTTGTGAAAATTGATTAACAGTTTGATATATAGGTTTTACTATATTTGGAAATTTTCTCTCATACTCTTTTATTATCTCCACCGTTCTATCTGTTGATACATCATCATGAATAAGTATCTCAAAAGCAAAATCTGTCTCCTGCATTAAAAAACTATCTAAAGCATTCTCTATACAGTACTCATGATTAAAAGCTACACAATTAATGCTTACCATTAAGGGAATATCTCTATTCCAATTTTTTATAATATCTTTTTCTGTTTTATTTATCATCTTTTTTTGCCTTTATTTTTTTATCTATTATCGGTTTTAACTGTTCTAAAATATATTGAAATGATTTTATTTTAAATATCCAATTTATAAAAATATAGATAGAGAAAAATAGTATCCCTTCTATTAACATCATAGAGAAATCATTAAAATAAAGAAAGTTGGTTATATATAGAATAGAAAGAATTAAAGTAAAAGTAATAAATGCTTCAATAGCAATTGGTCTTACTATATTTATAAAAGATAACTCTATCTCTCTAGTAGCAAATCTAATATTTAATGAAGTTCCCAATATAGAGGTTATAATTAACCCATATAGAAAAACCTCTATTCCATATAGATATAATATATATAGATTTATAGACTGTATAACCTTTTTATATATCTCTAGTTTTAAAAAATCTTTTGATTTCCCTCTACTACTTAAAATATTTACCATTAAAGCACTGATAGGATAAGCAAACCCACTTAAAGCTAAGATTTTAAAATAGTAAACAGAAGCCTCCCACTTCTCTCCAAAAAGTCCTACAATTAACTCATCTGCAATTAAATAAAGCTCACCTAATAGAAAAAAGGTAATAAAACAGATAATCCCTAAAGACTTTATAACAACTCTTTGAAAATGTGCTTTATCTTTTTGTATCTTACTTAATACTGGAAAAAGTACTGACATAAGACTACCTGATGAGTATTTAATAACAAACATATTTAACTGTTTTGCTTGATAGAAGAACCCTAAAGTAGCAGGAGAGAATAATCGTCCAATAATCATATAATCAATCTTCTCATAAACTGTATCTATTACTCCTGCTAAAAACATATTAAATCCATATCCCCATAGCTGTTTTAGTGCCTTAAAAGAGAATGAGAGTGATGGTATCCAAGATGTTTTACTCCAAATTACTATATTTATTATAAGTTCACGAGAGAGTACCTGTCCTACTAAGCTCCACACTCCAAAGTCCAAAAAAGCTAGAACTACACCTATAACACCACTTAATATAGAAGCAATTAGATTTACTTGTGTTAGTAGTTTATAGTTTAACTCTTTTCTTAAAATTACACTCTGAACAGCATGAAATGCACTAATTGTAAAAAGAGTTGACATAACTTTAACTATGGGGCTTAACTCACTACTATTATAGAAAGTAGCAATTAAATCAGCAGAAAAAAAGGTTAATAGAGTAAGTATAAAACCAGCACCCACATTAAAGATAAGTACAGAAGAGTAGTGTATTGGTAGTACTCTTCTTCTCTGTATTAATGCACCACCTAATCCAATATCTGAAAATATGGAAGCAATACCTACTATAACCATAACCATAGCAATTAAACCAAAATCAGATGGCTCTAATAGTCTTGCTAAAATAATCATAACAATAAAGCTAGATGCGTGAATACCAACTTTACCTAGTAAATCCCAAATAAAAGCTTGTATCCCTTGTGATTTTATACTACTCAATCTATACCTTTCTTTATACTAACTCAATACTAACTCAACTAACATTTGCTCTTTTAACTCATCTCTATCTAAATATGGACTCATATCTTCAAAAGAACGACTATAATCTAATAGTGGTGAAACAGCCATTGATTTACCTGTTAATTGGATTTCAATAACCTCACACTTATCACTTCTCATACTATTTTTTATAGCTGTTTCAATATCATTTAATCCATATGCTTGATAACTTTTAATACCATAAGAGTCTCCTATATTCTTAAAATTAGGAACACTATAATCCTTTTTTGTCCCAATATGTTTTCCACCTAAAAACTCATCTTGCATTGTTGTAACCATATATAAACATGAGTTATTAAGAATAAATATTTTAATTGGAAGATTTCTACTATAAATAACCTCTAACTCTTGAATATTCATCTGAATTCCACCATCACCTGCAATTACAATTACTCTATTAGAACTGCCGAGGGTAGCACCAATAGCTGCAGGAAGTGCAAATCCCATAGAACCTAACCCACCTGTAAATAGTACCCTTTGACCTTTTTTAACATCTAAAGCCTGAGCTGATAACATTTGATGTTCACCAACATCTATAGCAAATATATCATTCTCTTTCGAATATTTAGAAATAAGTGAAACAATTTGATTTCCAAGTTTATCAGTTTTATCAAGCTTATATTGATGAGGATATTTCTTTTTATAACCTATAACTTTTTTTCTCCATAGTTCAATATCTACTTCTATATTTTTCATATTTAACTGCTGTAAAAATAGTTTTACATCTCCAAGAATAGTGAAATCAATAGGTATTCTTGCTCCTAATTCATATTTATCTATATCAACTTGTATAACTTTAGCATTTTTAGCAAACTCTTTTGTATTTCGTCCTGTCTGCAAAGTATCAATCCTTGTACCTAGAGCAATAATTAAGTCACTATTTGCTAATGTTAGATTTCCATATCTATTACCCCATCTACCAATAAATCCTAAATTATACTTATAAGTTGAGTCTATAACATCTTTACCCATTAAAGAGTGAACTATAGGGATATTTAATCTTTTTAAAAAAAGTTTTAATGCTCTATTGGCATTAGCTAAATTAACACCATTACCAACTAAAATAACTGGTTTTTCTGCCTTATTAATCCATCTAACAACTTTTTCAATATCTTTATTATCTATTTTTATATTTTGTTGAATACTCTTATACTCATAGCTATCAAAAAAAGAGAACTCTTTTTGTGGTTCATAATTTTCCTGATATTGGAAATTAACTGGTATAGAAATAAGAACTGGACCTTTTCTTCCCTCTTGTGTAAAGTAGTATGCCTTTTCTAACTCATATCTTAAATTATGAATATCTTTCACAAATACAGCATATTTTGTAATAGGCTTAACTATTGATACAATATCAATATCTTGAAATCCAATTTGACGCATTCCTCTACTACTATCTCTTTCAAATGAGTTAATATCACCTACTATAAACATAGAAGGCACTGAATCTAAAAAGCAACTTGCAATAGGGGTGACTAAATTTGTTCCACCAGGTCCACTTGTTACCGTAGCAACACCTGTTTTAGAGGTAACTCTTGCATAACCTTCTGCCGAAAAGCCAGAAGCTTGTTCATGTCTTGAATTGACCAATTCAATATCTTTATGTTTATCTATAGAGTCAAATATATGAGCATTATTTCCTCCAATATATCCAAAAACCTTATCTATTTCTTTTTCAACTAAAAATTCAACTATATAATCTGATACTTTCATCTCTCTATCTCCAAGGATACCTCGTCTATAATCTCTGATTTAGGCGAGGAGGAATTGGTAGTGCTGTTATTTCTATTTGATTGTCGATATTGCGTATGCATATCCGTCTCCTTTTTGTATTGTTCTACAGTATTTATAATTAATACCTTGAATAGTCGTTTTTGTGGTAGTAATGTTAAAATTCCCACTAGCTCTTACAGCCACTTTTCCAAGGTAAGTTCCTATCTTTTTCCCTTTGCTTACTATTGCTTTCATAATGTCACCTGTTTGGAAACCTTTTACTATTTTAGAGCTTTTAGCTTTAGTTCTAGGAAATCCAAATCTATCCATTCGACACATCTGTCGGCTTCCTCTTCCTTGTGCTTTAATCTCTAAAACTTTATCTGTTACTATTTCATATTTATATTCTTTTCCAATACACATAGCATCATAGTAGTGTTGTTTTGGTAAACCAAGCTCTTTTCTATTTGCGTAAGTTTCCCACCCCTCTCCTACTATTACATCAAAGTTTCTACTTAACTCTTTTATAGTATAAGTTCTAGCACTTTGAACAATTGATGCCTGTTTTGGTGTTTTTTTAGGCTTTAGATGTGATAAATCCTTCTCTACAGCTACGGAGAAAATAGGTATTAATTTAGCGTATTTTTTTGCAAAATTTATTACATTGTCTGCTCTTGATTTCACACTTGGGGGTAACCACCCTTCAGGTCTAGTTCTATTATCAAATCTTGGCTCTCTGTATCTAGTTTTTCTATTTCTTCTACTTCTTCTTATTGCTCTCCTTGAGTCCATTGCTTTTTTAATTACTGCTCCTCTATGCACTATCTCTGCAAAGAAAAAACATTTAACTGCATCTACTATAGCTACTCCTGTAACTGATGCACCTACATCAAATTTTATTTCAAAAATTTTTTTACACTCTTTATTCTCTTTTAATCTTATTGTAAAAGGATAAACTTTGTGAACAATAGCTTTTCCTTTTTTTAGTAAAATTCTAGCTTTAGCCTCGCTAGTTGGGGCTAAAGGAGTTTTATTCTTGCTTAATACAAAAACCATTTAAAATCCTTTTTCAAATTAACTCACCTTGCAGTGGTAACGGTCTTTTGACTCTCTCCTCGACAATGATATTAATGCTTGTTTGCTATGGCAAACCGTCCCTAGGTTCACAGGGCTTTAACCCAACTTAAAGAGCCTACACAGAGCTTGGAGCTGGAGAAGCACTCCAAGGTGTGGTAACATAAATATCGTAGTTAGCTATTTCTAGCAACTCAGTCTGGTCAATCAAGCCTCTTCCATATCCGTCAAGGATTGGGAGAGGTTATTGACTTATAATCCTTTATTTCTTTATTAAGTTAAATTTTGTTAATATATTTTTTATCTCTTCTTGTGAATTAAACATCATAATATCAATAATAGATAGATTAGGGACAAACTCACTATTAAACTGTTTATATTTAATATCGCCACTCTTTAAAAAAGTAAGCTCTATCCCCTCTTTTAAAAAATCTTCTCTACTATAAAGTTCTACTCCACCTATAGCATTAATATACTCTGTGGCATTAACTCTTTTACATATATCTATTGTTCTACTCTGTGCTTTAAGCTCTGTCTCCCCTTGAAGGTCACTTAAATAGATAAACTCTGTCTCTATCCCTAAATAGTCTGCAATAGTTTCTATAGAATAACCTAAATATTTTGCTAAATTTTTCTCTTGATTTAATAGTATCTTCTCAACTATTGGATATACAATATTAAAATATGGTGCTTTTTTATAAGCGTGAAAGATAGATTTTGATATTTTTTTAGCACTATTACCAACCTTAACTTCATTAATTGGTGTATTGGAGTGAACACCCAATACTTCTAAAGTAAAAAGGTGTCTTTTCTCATCAACTAAAATACTATTTCTATTAATATATCCCTTTTTTATATATTGCATACTATCAGATATAACATAGACATCAGAGATACTCATTAGTTGCCAATACCCAATATATGGAAAGAGGTATGGTTGATTGCTACCTACTATCATGCTACACAACTCTCCTCATCTCTTATCTCTGTAAGAGTTTTAATAATAATTTTGCTAACTATAGGCTCAACTCCTGAGTGCATAGGAATTACTAAAATTCTACTTGCAATATCTCTTGAATTTTCCATTATATCACTACATTTAACATAAGGTAGAGTATCGAGTGATGGTTTAAAATACTGTCTTGCAGCAATATCCTCTTTAAGCAGAGCCTCTCTTACCCGACTCATCTCACTCTCATCTCTAAAGAGTATAGGAAAATAGCTATAGCTCTGTTGTGAGTTTGGATTTATCTTTTGTAACTTAACATAATCTTTTAATCTTTTAGTGTAGTACTCATGACTCTCTTTCCTCTCTCTATAGATAGTATCCTCCTCCTCTAACATACAAAGCCCCATAGCAGCCTCAAGCTCATTAATCTTAGCATTAACTCCTAACATTGCAACAGAATCTGGTGCATCAATTCCATAGTTTCTAACAACTTTTGCTTTCTTGTATAAATCATTATCTTTAATAACAATAGCAGCTCCTTCAATAGTATGAAACATCTTAGTAGCATGGAAACTAATTATAGACATATCACCATAGTTTAAAATATGTTTACCTTTATACTTAACATCAAATGCGTGAGAAGCATCATAAATAACTTTAAGATTATGTTTTTTTGCTATATTATCAATCTCATCTATATCACAAGCATTACCAAAAACATGACAAGGGGCAATAGCAACTGTATTGATATTAATATTCTGTTCAATATTTTTTGGGTCTATATTATATGTCTCTTTATCAATATCTGCAAAAACAGGGATTAATCTCTCGGCAACAATTGCACTTGTAGTTGAAACAAAACTAAATGGAGTTGTAATTACCTCTTTTCCATCACTCTCTAAAAGTCTATAAGCAAACTGTAACGCATCTGTTCCACTTGATATACAGAGTAGATTTTTTACACCTAAATACTCCTCTAATCTCTTTTCAAGCTCTTGAACTAATGGTCCATTATTGGTTAACCAACCACTACTATAAATTCCATCTATATATGATTTAAATTTTTCTTTATCTGGCATATATATTTTTGTAACATAAGTCATTTTTTAATCCTTTTTATAATTTTTAGAACCTATTAGATAATATTTTAATAATATTTTAAATGTATCAATATCAAATAGATTTTTTATAGCAACACCCATATACTCTCTAGCCTCATCTATATACCCACGCCTAGATAGAGACTTAAACCAATCAAGTTGCCACACTTCTAATGCCTGATTATAATCTTTATAATCTATCCACTTCTCTAAAATTTTTTTCTGAGCCTTAAACATTTTATATGTCTGTTTATAGGTATTATTATTATGGTCTCTATAGTAGGCTAAATAGTCATCTAAATACCCTATCTGATAAATATTAGCCACTCTTAACCACATATCCCAATCCTCTATTAAAACATCTTCACTATACCCTCCAAGCTCTCTTAAAATATCTGTTCTTATTATTGATGATGGTGCAGGAATTATTATATTTGCGGTAATTAAATCTTTGAATATCCACCCAGATTTACCATTTTTTACATCTACTTTTCTATTAACTCCTAAATCATTAAAACTAATAACATTTCCATAACAGACTCCATACTCTAAATTGCTCTCTAAAAACTCCACCTGCTTACTTATCTTATCTAATAAAAATCTATCATCACTAGCACATATAGAGAAGTACTCTCCATTAGCCAAACTTAATGCCTCATTTAGAGTTTTTGATAATCCTCTATTCTCTCTATGGATATATTTAAAGTTATACTCTTTAGATAACTTCTCTAAAATCTTAGGTGAACTATCAGTTGAGCCATCATCAATTACAATTAACTCTATATTTTTATAACTCTGATTAATAATACTCTCTATAGCCTCCTTAATATATTTCTCATGATTGTATGATGGAACAACAACTGTAACTAATCTCATTTAAATCCCCTTTCTAAAAATAGTTATCATTACAACTAGATATATTAAATAGTTTAGACAAAAGGCGTAAGTTACACCAATAAGTCCAAACTCATTTATAAATAGTATAGATAGCACAACAAATAGTAGTGAAAAGACTATCTCTGTATATATATAGAGTCTTGTCATAGCTTTTGCTAACATCAAATAACTTAAAAGCCATGATGATATTTTCACTACATCACCTATTAGTTGCCACTTAAAGAGTTCAACCATCGGCATAAAACTCTTTGTAAATGCAATATAGACTATATACTCTCTAAATATATAAATTCCAAAAGCTAAAAATATAACAATTGGCAGAATAACTCTATAGCCATACAGCATCTCCTCTTTTAACTCACTCTTATCCTCTATCTCAGATAATCTTGGTAGATAATAGACCCCTAAAGATGTGGTAACTACCATAAGATACATTGAAGATATATACCAAATACCCTGCCAATACCCTGCACTACTCCAACCTAGATTACTACCAATATACTCTCGTACAACCATCTGTGATAGTGGAACAACAATAGCTGATACAACTGCCATTAGAGCATATTTCCCCAATTTTATGCCACTCTCCCTACTAAAACCTTCTGTAAAATAGTCTATTTTAAACCAAGATGATTTTAATACAAAAAAAAGAGTTACAAAAAATATAACAGATAGATTTAATACCATTGCATATAAAGAACCTAATAGTCCAAAATTAATAATTAAAAAAGAGGTAAAAAGTAGAGAGAATAAACTACTAATAATATTTACTATAATATATTTTTTTATCTCTTTTTGTCCATTTAATATAGACATTAATAAAGTATTTAATGAAAAGAGTATAATAGTAAAGCCAAATATATTAAAAAGATGGCTATAGATATCTGATTTTAATATAAGATAAGATAGGTATGGAGCAAATATATTTAAAAAAAGTCCTACTAGCATAGATGATATTAATGTTAATACTACTGCTGTACTTAGAAGTTCTCTCTTTTTACTATAGCTATCTCTATACTCAGAGGTATATTTTACAACACCTTGTGATATAGCCCCACTTCCTACAGTAGAGCTTATTATAACAAAATTTTGAAATTGACCAATTATAGCAAGACCAGAAGGTCCTACATAGATAGATACTAACTTATTAATAATAAAACCAGTAAATACCCGAATAACAGTAGAAATAGCTGTTAATATTGATGTTTTAACTAAACCCATTTAAAACTTCTACTACTTTTTTTGTATCGTCTATAGTTTGAATACTACTTATAGGCAAACTTATAACCTCTTTAGCTAACCTTTGAGTTATTGGTAAATTTAAACCATTTAACTTGCTATAGGCCATCTGTTTATGAGGTGCTATAGGGTAGTGAATAACTGTTTGAATATTATGAGATAGTAAATAGCTATATAATTCATCTCTTCTTTCACTTCTAATAACAAATAAGTGCCAAACATGGGATTTTCTCTCTTCAACTTTTGGTAGAATAATATTTTTATTTTTATTTTTAATATTATTAAGATAATAGTTAGCAATATCTCTTCTATGCTCTATCTCTCTATCTAAATATCTAAGTTTGACTCTAAGCATACTAGCTTGTATCTCATCTAATCTGCTATTTACCCCTATATATATATGTTCATACTTCTTTTTACTCCCATAGTTACCCAATGCTCTTATGGTATCGGCTAATTTACTATCATTTGTAGTAACTGCACCACCATCGCCTAATGCTCCTAAATTTTTAGTAGGATAGAAACTAAACCCACTAGCATCTCCTAAATTACCACATCTTCTATCTTTAAAATATGCACCATGTGATTGAGCAGAGTCCTCAATAACCTTTAGGTTATACTTTTTTGCTATATCCAATATCTTATCTATTTGAGACACCATACCATATAGATGAACTACTAAAATTGCTTCTGTTTTTGGTGTAATACTACTCTCTATTTTAGATACATCTAATAGATATGTATCTATATTAGGCTCTACCAATATAGGTTTTAAACCACTATCACTAATTGCTAAAATAGAGGCTATATAGGTATTAGCAGGAACAATTATCTCACTATCTTTATTAAATATTCCCAACTCCTTATATCCTCTTATTATTAACTTTAAAGCATCTAATCCACTACCAACTCCTATAGTATGCTCTACACCACAATAAGAGGAAAACTCCTCTTCAAACAGATTACACTCTCTGCTTTGAATATAGTAACCACTATCAATCACTCTACTACAAGCCTCAATTAGCTCGTCTCTATACTCTTGATTTATCTTTTTTAAATCTAAAAAGGAAATCATAATATCTCCAATTCATAAGAGTCATATACTACTGCTCTAGCACCAAACCCCTCTTTTTGTGATAATAGACCCAAATTTAAATACTCTCCACCATTTTCTGTTGAGATACCAAAATCAAAATATCTCTTATCTATATATTCAACTCTTATTAAGTAATCTAATATTAAATCCAATGCACCTATCTCTTTTCCTCTATTGCTACTAGCTAAATATTGAGTATGAACTAAATCTCTATTCTCATATACTACAACTCCAGCTAATAACTTACTACCCTCTTTTGCAATGTAAAGTTTTATATTTTGACTAAATCTGCTTGATAACTTTTCAATCTCTTCTAGGGTATGAACAGGTTTTCTGTTGTGCTTTGTTTTTAATACATCTATTAGTAAATCCCAAAACTCTCTGTAATTTAAAGTTTTAACTACTGTTAAATCCTCTCTCCTAGCTCTACTAATTACCCTTTTTCTAAGTTTTGAATATTTAAACTCATTAGATAAATCAATCGTTGATGATAAATCTCGTCTAAATAACTTGGCATTTAACTTAAATAGAGCATATCTATCCTCCTCTGATGGCATAGAGTGATATATATATGGAATAGTTTTATATATTAATTTTGAGATACCTATCTCTTTTAAATATCTATATAGTAGATTAAATATCTCCAAAGTAGTAGCTGTTTTTATGTTTTTATTAAATATAAAACCACCAAAAGTAACACCTTGATGAGAATAAAAAATATCATTATTAATATTTGCAGGTAAAAGAGCTATTAATCTATCTCTTTTATCAAAAATCAAAAGTGAAAAATCATTAAATCTATCAGAATGATACTCTAAATAGTCTCTATTAAAAAAAAAGTGACCATTTTTAGCACTATCTAAAAAAGTGTTCCATATATCTTTATATCTACTACTATATTTAACTACTCTCATAACCGTTTACCTATTTTAAATAGAGAAGATGCTAATATATATTCCTTTGTATCATAATCAATTAACCTCTCTACTACCAAAAGACCCTCTTTAACTTTTATATAGGCTCTATTATTTTCAATATTTACAACCTGTCCAATATTAGCTCTATAATCCCTACTAAGTAATCTATATCCATCAACCTCATACATCTTATTACCACTCTTTATAATAGGCAGTGGATATGGTCTAACTAATGCTTTAAATAGTGTATGGATATATCTATTATCTTCATTAAAGTCTATAATACAATCCTCTATACCCCTTTTTGCAACCCATGTAGCTTTGTCTATATCCTGTGGAGTGGGTACTATCTTTTTATTAATAAAATCAATCACCACCCTTGCTAAGTTATTTTCAATATACTTATCAAACATATCCATTATCTCTTTAGAGGTCTGATTACTATATTTTACTCTAAACTGCTCCAATATATCACCATCATCTATATATCTATTCATTAAATGAATAGAGAAACCAAGCTCCTTTTCATAGTTTAACATTCCCCAAACAAGCCCGTGCATTCCTCTATATTTAGGTAGTAGTGAGGGGTGTGTATTGATAATAGTTTTCTTTAAAAGTACATCTTCTGATATAATAGAGTGATAACCTGCACAAACAGCCAAAGAGGTATTTGTATCATTAAATGAATCAATAATAGTATCACTCTCTCTTAACATAGATAATATATCTGCATCTCTACTTAATATCTCAATAGTTTTAAAACGGCTCTGAAGAGACTTTAGTGCAACTACTCCTCCATGACCTGCTCCTACAAAAATTATACTATCCATTATCTATCTCCTTTAAAAATCTACTATAATCTCTTATATAATCACTCTCATTATAATATTCACTTGCTAAGACAACCAATACACAATCTTTAGAGAATTCATACATCTCTCGCCATATTAGACTATCTAAAAAGAGTCCTTTGGTTGGATTATCTAATATTAGCTCCTCTTTACTATCTCCACTATCTAATAAAATCTTACAACTGCCACTTACAGGAATTATTATCTGCTTTAGGTCTCTATGTGCATGAAAACCTCTTTTTACACCCTCTTTAGTATTAAAAATATAATAAACTCTCTTTATTTTAAAAGGAACATTAGAATTATCTTCTAATGCAATTAATGACCCTCTACAATCCCCCATTGTTTTAAACTCAATAATCTTATACATAATATCTATCCAAATACCAATCAATAGTTTTAATAATACCACTACTAAAACTCTCTTTGGCTCTCCAACCAAGCTCACTCTCTATCTTTGTTGCATCTATTGCATATCTTCTATCATGTCCTGCTCTATCTTCAACAAATGAGATTAAATCGAGATAACTACCATTTTTTTGGGGAACTTTTTTATCTAAAATAGAGCATATAGTAGTAGCTATCTCTATATTTCTCTTTTCATTTCTACCACCTATATTATATGTATCTCCAAATTTACCATTATGATAAACTAAATCTATACCAGTGCAGTGGTCAAGAACAAATAGCCAATCTCTAATATTTTTTCCATCTCCATATATTGGAATATTTTGACCATTTAAAGCTTTTCTAATAATAGTTGGAATAAACTTTTCACTATGCTGTTTTGCCCCATAGTTATTAGAGCAGTTTGTAATAAGAGTATTTAAACCATAGGTGTGATAATAGCTTCTTACAATCATATCACTACTAGCTTTAGTAGCACTATATGGAGAATTTGGAGCATAAGGTGTAGTCTCTTTAAATAGTCCATCTCTGCCTAAAGTTCCATACACCTCATCAGTTGATATGTGATGAAATCTACACTCTCTATAGTTATCTTTATATATAAATGGTCTATCTAACCAATATCTATATGCTACATCTATAAGAGTAAATGTACCTTTTACATTAGTCTCTATAAAAATATTAGGGTTTTTAATAGAGTTATCAACATGAGACTCAGCAGCAAAATGGATAACTCCCCTTATATCATACTCATTAAATATAAACTCAACTAACTCTCTATTACAGATATTACCTTTTATAAATCTATATCTACTACTATCTCCAATCTCTTTTAAATTCTCTAAACTACCTGCATAAGTAAGTAAATCAAGATTAATAATTTTATAATCTTTATATTTTTTTAAAAAGTATGGAATAAAGTTACTTCCAATAAAACCAGCTCCACCTGTTACTAATATATTTTTCATTTTACTAGTTCCTGTAAATATATACCATAACTATTTTTATCTAATTCAGAAGCGATTTTAAGTACATTATCTTTTGTAATCCAACCACTATTATAGGCTATCTCTTCAAGACAAGCTACTTTATAACCTTGTCTATGCTCTATAGTTTGAACAAATAGACTAGCTGATAATAGACTATCGTGAGTTCCTGTATCTAACCATGCAAAACCTCGACCCAATAGCTCTACTTTTAACTCTCCTCTTCTTAAATACTCCTCATTAATAGATGTAATCTCTACCTCACCCCTTTTTGATGGCTCTATAGTTTTAGCAATCTCAATAACACTATTACTATAGAAATATAAACCAGTTACAGCAAAATCTGATTTAGGCTCTGTTGGCTTCTCCTCTATACTAATAGCTTTTTTATTATTATCAAACTCTACAACACCAAATCTTTCAGGGTCTTTTACTTGATAGCCAAATATAGTTGCACCATTTTTTAATTTAGATGCTTTTTTCACTAAAGGAATTAATCCCGGACCATAAAAGATATTATCTCCTAAAATTAAACAAACATTGCTATCTCCTATAAACTCCTCACCCAATATAAAAGCTTGTGCCAATCCATCAGGAGATGGTTGGACTGCATAAGATATTGATATTCCCCATTTAGAACCATCTCCTAAAACCCTCTTATAATTATCTAAATCATAAGGTGTAGATATAACTAATATATTACTAATTCCTGCTAACATTAAAACAGAGAGTGGATAGTAAATCATAGGCTTATCATATATGGGAAGTAGCTGTTTAGATACTCCTCTTGTAATAGGATAGAGTCTTGAACCACTCCCACCTGCTAAAATAATACCTTTCATCTTATATCTCCTTATACACCTCGTTTTTTTAAAACAACCAAAACTGTCTCAAACAGAACACTAAACTCAAGAAAAATAGACCACTTTTTAATATAAAGTAAATCATAACCTAATTTTCTTCTTGCATCATAAGCATTTCGTCCATAAGGGTACTTTGTCTGTGCTAAACCCGTAATACCAGGTCTTACCTTATGACGAGAACGGTAATCTATAATCACTTTTTCATACTCATGCACCAAAATATCCCACTCAGCTCTAGGTCCTACTATATGCATATCACCCTTAATTACATTTATAAGCTGTGCCAACTCATCTATTCTAAGTTTACGCATTATCTTCCCATAAGGAAAAATTCTTGTATCATTATCTTTAGTGTATGGGTCAAAGTGACTATCTGTGTGCATACTCCTAAATTTATAGCAGGTAAATGTCTTACCATCTAATCCAACTCTTGACTGTTTAAATAAAATATCACCTGAAGACTCTTTTTTTATTCTATATATTGTATATAAAATAACAGGCCATAAAAAAGAGATAAAAAGAGTT
Organism: Campylobacteraceae bacterium; assembly: GCA_027065385.1. Classification (GTDB taxonomy): domain Bacteria; phylum Campylobacterota; class Campylobacteria; order Campylobacterales; family Sulfurovaceae; genus UBA1140. The sequence continues at coordinate 86,803 of JAMOOP010000067.1, forward strand.
ACCATAGTATAATCTATCACCCTTTTTTGAATATACTCAAATTTACTATATCCTTTTATATAACCTAAACTAGAAAATCTCCTTCCCATAACTAAAAACTTAAAACTATTATCAATACGATTTAATATTCCATTCATCTCTTTTCCTTAAATATAAATATTTTTTTTCTTATCTATACGAATACCATTTATAACCAATCCAATACTCTTTAACTTATATCTACTAATTATTTTCTCTAACTTCTCCATATATACCTTTTTTGCACTATTTAATCTAAAAACAACGAGGTTAATATCTGAATAATTCATTAGATGAAGTGTATCTGTTAATGAACCAAGAGGTGCAGTATCTATTAATATATAATCATATCTCTCTCTTAATTTATTTAACATAATCTCAACCCTTTTAGATAAAATCAACTCTGAAGGATTTGAAGGGATAGTACCAACAGGGATAATATCTAAGTTCGGATAGGCAGTAGAGAATATAATATCACTCATATTATATCTTCCCATTAAATATCCACTAACTCCCTCATTGAAATCTACATCAAAATATCTATGTAAAGATGGATTATGTAAATCTAAATCAATAACTATTGTCTTATATCCTGCTAATTGTAATATAGCCCCTAAATTTGCTACAACTGTACTCTTTCCATCTTTTAAGAGATTTGATGTGGTTAAAATAATAGTAGAGCTATTTGAAGTTGATGCAAATTGTAAATTTGTTCTTAAAACTCTAAAACTTTCAGAGAATTGGGAGTGTGAATATTCAAAAATATCTATCACCTCTTTCTTATATTTTTTATGAAAAGGGATAGTTCCATATATAGGAACTGTTGTAGATTTCTCAATATCTTTTATATCTTTAAGTTTATCACTAAAACTATTATGTATTAAAGATAAAATTACCCCAACCAAAAGACCTGATAGAAGTGCAAGAATTTCTATTAAAGACCTTTGAGGCTTTATAGGTACTTTTGGTAAATATGCTCTCTCAATAATCTTATAGTCGGATATAATAGCTGCTTTAATAGTATTATTCTCTTTCTCTTTTTGAGAAAGATACTCATTCATCTGAAGAAGTAGTTTATATCTTCTGTCAAGATTTACCATATTTGTTTCATCTATAGGTAATCTTTTAAGCTCTCTCTCTTTTTTTGCTTTTAATCTCTCAAAATTTACCTTTTTAGCTATAAGGGAGGATTTTAAATTTTGTAAATTAGATTTAATTTTATCTTTAGTTATCTCTATCTGCTTACGAACAATAAGTAAATCTGGATACTCATCTGTATATTCTAAACTAAGTCTATTTTCCTCTAACTCCAATTTCTGAAGAGATTGAATTAAAGAGATATTAACAGTATCTTTTAAATCTGTTAAAAAAGGGGCTATTGAGTCTATATTCTTACCTCTTCTTATAAGGTCTAAAATATTATCAATCATAATATTTTTTATATGATTATCAGATATACTAACCTCTATATTATTTAAACTTCTAATAATTAAATCGGTCTGTGTAGATATTTTGATTGCCTTATTTTTTATTCTATATCTCTCTAGTGCATTTTCTGCATGTTTTAACTCTTTTGAGTTCTTTGCTAACTCTTTTTGTATAAAATCTGATATTAAATTATTTCTTTTACTCTTCTCTATTCTCCCCTCATTTTTAAATATTTCAATTAGTCTATTAACATATTCTGTAGCTCTTTTAGGAATATTATCATTATATACAATATCTATAATTGGAGCATTCTTATTTTTTTGTCCTACAAAAAGTCTATTTCTAATTAAATTTTCATAGATATAACGACTATCACCATTTAATTTTAAATATATTGGTTGAGATACCTTTTTAATCTTTTTTATTGAAAATTTAAAATATTCTGTCTTAATAATCTTATTGTATGGAAAGATTTTATTACTATCAAATTTAAATGGCTCTTTTTTAAATAAGATTTTAGACAACTTCTCCTGAAGTGTAGGCTCTATCTCTAACCTATAACCACTATCTAATGGTGTAAATTTTATTAATCTGTTTAATATAGAATCATCTATATTTTTAATATCTGTTACTTTTATAGGAATTTGTTCATCATATATCTCAATCTTTTTATAATTATCTTTTATAAAAAATTGAGTTGATAAATCCATATTTTCAATAACTTTTCGATTAATTTCATAAGTTGTTAACTTCTCAATCTCCTTATCAACCTCTTTATTTGCATAAAATGTATTTTGTAATAAATCATTTGTCTCTCTATTCCCTTTATCATAAGTAATTACCTCAATACTAGCATTTACACTATAAGTTGGTGGCGTAAAATATAGATATATACTAGATAATAAAAACGCTAAAAACATTATAAATAGAATTAACCATATATGATTTTTAAGTATCTTTAATATATCACTAATTCTAAGCTCGTTTTGACTATTACTCATAACTATTTCCCCCAATCTGATAGTAGTCTAATAGTAATAAATGGTGATAAGACATTACTTATAAGTCTAAATACTGGATTAATCTCATCAACTTTTACATTAAATGCTTTCATATCGTTAGGTAACACATATACTATATCATTAGGTTTAATCATTAAATTTGCAGTTTTTAAAGAGTTAAAATCCGTTAAATTAACAATTTCTGAGTTAACTCTATCTTTTCCACTTCTTAAAATCATAATTGCTCTTTTATTTGCACTATCTTTTAAATCTCCTGCTTTTGCTAAAACTTGAATAAGAGTTAACTTCTCATTAATAAGTTCTACCTCACCTGGAGTATTAACTTCACCTATAACATAAGCTCTCTTATTTAATACCTCAAAATATACATCAGGAGATTTTATATATCTACTAAAAGCACTCTCTATTTTTTCTTGTGCCTCTGTTTGTGTTAAACCTGCAAGATAGATTGATTTAACTAAAGGAAGTCTAATATAACCTTTTGAATTAATTAAAATACCTCTATCACTTGTTCTACTACCTAGCGTAGATGGACTAAGTTCTGGGTGTCTATAGATTATAATAGAGACTCTATCATTAGGAACAATTTTATACTCAAATATAACATCATTAAATTGAGTAAAAGAAATATTACTCTCATTGGAGTTATTAACCTCAGCCTTATTAAAAAGTATAAAATCCTCTTTATTAGTACAGCCGAACATTGATAATAATATAAAAATATATAAAATGCTTCGAACCATTACAGAACTCCCTTTGTATTAAAAATTAAAATGAATGGAATTGTATCCAATATAATAAAAAATACTATTTAACATTTTAGACTAATATACAATGTTAATTAATAGTTTTAAATAATATATTGTACTACTTTTTCTATAAAACAATATTTAATATTTTACAATATTTTTAAATAAATCGAGTTTAATACCGAAAAATAGAGTATTCAACAAAGAAAACAATCTTAGTAGTTTGTGAAGGATAGGGATAATCTTTATAAGCAGATTTTATTGTCTCAATAGTATTTTCATCTAAAGCACTATAACCAATTCTCTTTTTTAGTCTTAAATTACTAATATTTCCATTAGGGTGAAGATAAAAAGATACTATATTTGTACCCTGTTGACCAGTTCTTGCTGATATTGCTCCATTTGGGTATCCTCTTTGCCATAAAACTCTTTGTGTTATTTGATGTATCTTATTTAAATTTTTTTCGATAAATTTTTTTTGATTTTTAGAGAAAGATAGAAACTCTTTTCCATATAATCTTTTAACCTTACTATTTGGATAACTTTTTTTGCTACTTATTGATGAAATGTGATTTTTTTTAGTTGGATTTATATTAAATAGTGGTTCTGATATATATACCATTTCTGATTTTGGTATAAAGTTATTTTTTGTAACTATTGGTTTAATCTTTTTTCTTACTTTTTTTATTTTTTTTACTATTTTTTTGACTTTTCTTTTAATAACTCTTTTTTTAGACCTTTTTTTAATTTTTTTCTTAACTTTTTTACGATTTTTTTTAGGTTTTATTTTAGAAATAAGCTCTTTTGGCTTAGATTTTATATTTAATTGTGGTTTACTAGTAGGTTTAGGTGTAGAAAACTCTCTTATATCTATTTTTATCCTATGTTCACTATTTTTTTTATCTATAATTGGTCTTATATTTTTTAAATTAGTAAAATATATCCATATCAAAAATATATAAATAATAACAGTAATAGTAAATGCAATCAACCATCTCATAATCAGACCTTATAAAGAGTTTTAAAATATTAAAGATAGTATAATCAAAAAATTTTAAATAAGGACTATAGATATATGAGTTATAAAAAAAGCGAAGAGGCTTTCAGAGAGGCTTTTAGTGTAATACCTGGGGGAGTTGACTCACCTGTTAGAGCATTTTCAAGTGTTGGAGGAACTCCACCTTTTATAGATAGAGGAGAGGGTGGATATATTATAGATATAGATGGAAATAGATATATAGATTTTGTTCAGAGTTGGGGGCCTTTAATATTTGGACACTGTGACAAAGATATAGAGGTAGCTGTAGAGAGTGCTGTTAAAAAGGGGCTTAGTTTTGGTGCACCAACCTTAACAGAGACAAAACTAGCAAAGCATATAGTTAATATGTTTGAGAGAATTGATAAGGTTAGATTTGTTAGCTCTGGAACGGAGGCTGTTATGAGTGCTATTCGACTTGCTAGAGGTTATACTAAAAGAGATGATTTTATTAAATTTACAGGGTGTTATCATGGTCACTCTGACTCTCTATTGGTTCAAGCAGGTTCTGGAATGGCTACCTTTGGAAGTCCATCAAGCCCTGGTGTTCCTGCCGATTTAACAAAACATACACTTTTAGCACAATATAATAATATTGAGAGTGTAAAAGAGTGTTTTAAAAATAGTAAAGATATAGCTTGTGTTATAATAGAGCCAATAGCTGGAAATATGGGTTTAGTTCCTGCTGATGAGGAGTTTTTGGTAGAACTTAGAGAGTTATGCAATGAGAATGGAGCTTTACTTATTTTTGATGAGGTTATGAGTGGATTTAGAGCTTCACTAAAAGGTTCACAAGAGTTAACTAAAGTAAGAGCTGATATTATAACTTTAGGTAAAGTAATTGGTGCTGGTATGCCTGTTGGTGCATTTGGAGCAAGTGGTGAGATTATGTCTCATCTATCACCAGAGGGGGCTATATATCAAGCTGGAACACTATCAGGAAACCCAATAGCAATGAGTGCAGGACTTGCTAGTTTAGAAAAACTCTTAGCAAATCCAGAAATCTATATTACTTTAGAGAAAAGAGCTAAAAGGTTAATGGAAGGGTTTAAAGAGGCTAGTGAAGAGGTTGGAGTTTCTATGGTTACAGAGGTTAGAGGCTCTATGTTTGGGTTCTTCTTTTCAGATAAAAAGGTAAAAAACTTTGAAGATGCTTTAGAGAACAATAGCGAACTTTTTGGGAAATTCCATGGTAAAATGTTAGAAAAAGGTATCTATTTGGCATGTTCGGCTTATGAGACTGGATTTATCTCAACAGCTACAACTGATGAGATGATAGAAGAGGCTATAGCTATGGCTAAAGAGTCTTTAAAAGAGATTTTATAACTCTATTTATAAACCCTACCCTCATATATAATATAAGAGGGTGACATATTAACAGCATGATATATAGTTGTTCCATACTTTTTACTGTAGTATTGAAGTAAAATCTTCTGTTCAATAGGTTCAATAGATGGAACAAACCACCCATTATTAGAGATAAGTATCATATTTTTTGGCTTATCTTTATATAACTTTTCTGAAGTACCCTCATAACAGATTGCATTTCTATACTTTACCCCATCTATAACATAATCTGTAACACTATTAGATGCTACATAATCGGGTGCACCATCAAAAAATATATCATTTACTATTTTACCTAACCATTTAGGAAGAGGGTTTTGCTCTCCAAATGGAACAAGAACAGCTTTATTTGCTATTTGAAATTGACCTTTTTTAAATATATAAGTTGAGTTTCTAGGAGTATCACCATCTAAATATAAACCACCTATTACAATAGTAATATCATTAGATAACCCCTCTAACAGCGTCATAAGCTCTGGATTAGTATTTAAAAAAAATGCAAATATAGACTCTGGAAATATAATTAATCTTTTTCTATTTGCTATAGCCTTTTCTATTTTTGTTAAAACTATATTTATATGTTTTGATTGTAGTTTTGAATTCCATTTATCCTCTACTGTTGTCATAGAGTTAGATAGTACAATAGAGTTTTTAGGTAAAGGAGTTCTATCTAAATAGCTATTAATAGGAAAAGATAGTATAACTAAAAATAGATAGAGTAGATTTTTTTTATAGATAGATAAAATATTGGCTAAAAGGACTATAGCAAATTGCCACTTTTCAATACCTAAATAGCTATTAGTAAATATAAGTTCAGGTTTAAACCAATCAAATTCTATTGGGTGAAAATATGAAAATAGCAGTAAAACTGTAGCTTTAAAAATTAAATTTAAAAAATATGAGTTATTAAACTTTGAAGATATAAACTCTGATATTTTTGAGAAAAATAAAAAAATTAAACCATAACCAAAACCCACAAAAAGAACACCAAAAGGAGTAGCCCAAGCAAAACCATAATTTTTAAAACTCATACTAATCCACCAGAACCACAACACCCCAATAAAAAAACCACTCCAAAACCAAACTCTACTATCACTTTTAAGTAAAAAATAAATAGTAAGTAGCCCTAAAATAGTATTAACAAAAGGAATAACAACCCCAAACCAATCCAAATAGATAGCACCTGAGCTTAAAAGTGCTATAAAAAAGCCTATCTTTATACTATTAATATCTATATATAAACGCAATAATTTTCCTAATTACATATTTTTTAATAAAAGTATATATGATATTTTAAAATTTATGCTTATAAGAGTTTAAATAGTAAATGAAAAGTTAACTAGAAAATAAACTCTATTGTGTTATATTTTAAAGAAATCTTAAACAAGAAGATTAAAATTTGGAAAAACTCAACAATAAAAGATGAAATATTAGCTAATTTTCCAAATATAGAAGATATATCAAATGATATAAATAGAAAAATTATAGACGATAATAACTTTAAAGAGAAACTAATAGATTATATAGAGTATATTCAAGGAAAATATCTATCAGGAGAGATAACACAAGATGAGTTTAGAGAAGCCATAGAAAATCCAGACCCCTCTTTGCCCTCTTTTTAAAGCATAGACCTAAACTCACCAAAAATATAAGCACTCTCATGAGGGCCGGGACTTGCTTCTGGGTGGTGTTGTACTGACATAGTAGGAGAATTTTTATATTTTAACCCCTCAATAGTATTATCAAATAGATTAGTGTGTGTTACTTTTGCTACCTCTGTAATGTTATCTGGAACATTATAGTTATGGTTTTGAGCAGTAATCTCTACCATACCATTAATTGCATTTTTAACAGGGTGGTTTCCTCCATGGTGTCCAAATTTTAGTTTATATGTATCGTATCCATGAGATATAGATAATAGTTGATGACCTAAGCAAATACCAAATAGTGGAATTTTTGCATCTATTAATTTTTTTATCTTCTCTTGTTCATCTTTTAAAATTAGTGGGTCACCTGGTCCGTTGGATAAAAAAACTCCATCTATCTCTTTAGATTTAAATTTTTCTATAATAGTTTTAGCTTCTATTGAGTTTGGAACAACCTCAACCTCCATTCCTGCATGAGTTAACTCATTTAAAATATTTCTTTTAACTCCAAAATCTAGGGCTATAATCTTTTTAGTGGTGTTTGGTTTATTATACTCAAACTTTTGTGCATTATATCTTCCACTACTGTGAATATAACTCTTTTTAGTACTAACCTCTTCTATATAGTTTATCTCTTCAATTCTAGGAGAGTTATCTAGTATATCTTTTAACTCATCTTTATTATGAATTTTAGTAGAAGCTACCATCATCATAGCCCCCTCTTCTCTTAACATTTTAGTTAAAAATCTAGTATCTATATTGGTAATTCCTAAAATATTATATCTTTTTAAAAGTTCATCTAAAGACTCTTGCGACCTAAAATTAGAGGGTCTTGCTTGATATGAACGAACTATAATACCTTTACAATAAGCTCCACCACTCTCCATATCTTGCTCATTACACCCAACATTTCCAATCTCTGGCATAGTAAAAGTTACAAACTGTCCTGCGTAACTTGGGTCTGTCACAATCTCTTGGTAACCTGTCATTGAGGTATTAAAAACAATCTCACCAACACTCGTACCCTCTGCTCCAAAACTTTTCGCCTCTAAAAATATACCATTTTCAAAATATAGTGAAATCTTACCCATTACATCATTCCTCTTTTTCTTAACTCTTCCTCATAAAGTCTCTCATAAACCAATTCATACTCAATAGAACCTGGTATATACTCTTTTTTCATCTTTTTAATTTTTTCGTAAACTATTGTATCCATTGCATCATAAGCATTAGCAAAAGCTTTAAAAGCTTTAAAGATAACATTTCTAACCTGATTATCATTTACATCATACTCTATAAGATAGTTCTCATATAACTCATCTAAAATAGTGTGTGCTACTTCATTATAACGGTCATCATAATTCATAATAACTCCATACTCTGGAGCTAATCTTTTTTTAATCATAAAGAAGAGTTCTCTCTCTTTTACATGTTGAATTTCAATCTCATCTTCATTCTCTAAAAGCATCTCTTCCACTTTTGCATCAAGTTTTTTCTCTTTTTCAAGGTTTTTATCAATTACCTCTTTACAAACTTTTACAACAGCATCTTTACCTTTTGGCATAGAGATAAACGGTGCATTGGCTAAATCTATACCTATTTTTGAAGCCACATAACCTGTCTGTTTTGATTTTAATCTCACTGCCTATCTCCTTTATCTAATAATAGTATCTTCTCTATCTGGACTTGTTGATACAATTCCCATTTTACAACTAACCATCTCTTCTAATGCCACTATATAATCTTTTGCATTTTGAGGAAGTTCATCAAAATCTCTTACACCTTCTGTTTTATTCCAACCTTTAAAGCTTTTATATATAGGTTTAGCATCTTCTAAATCATAAGGTACATAATCTATTCTCTTACCATTAATTTCATAAGCTACACACACCTTAATCTCTTCAAATCCATCTAAAACATCTAGTTTCATTAATGCAATCTGGTCAACACCATTAATTCTTACAGCATGTCTTAAGGCTACAGCATCAAACCAACCACATCTTCTAGGTCGTCCTGTTGTTGTTCCAAACTCATGACCATTTTTTCTAAGTCTCTCTCCGTCACTTCCTAAATCTTCACTAGGAAAAGGTCCATTTCCAACTCTAGTACAATAGGCTTTAGCAATCCCTGTTACACGACCTATATCTTTAGGGTTAATTCCAAGTCCTGAACAAGCCCCAGCAGATACTGTCGTTGAAGAGGTAACAAAAGGGTAAGTTCCATGGTCAATATCTAACATAGTACCCTGAGCCCCTTCTAATAGAACCTTTTTATCTTCATTAAGAACTCTCCAAAGTAGTTGAGTAGTATCTGTAATATAAGGGGCTAAAACTTTTTTATACCCTTCTAACTCTGCTACAAGTTCATCTTTTTTTGGAGTCTCTATCTCCATAACTTCAAATATAGAGTGATTTTGTTCAAAATAGTCAATAATTTTAGATGCCAGCTTTTCACAATCTAATAACTCTCCTACTCTATGCCCAACTCTAGCTATCTTATCACCATAAGCAGGTCCTATACCTTTTCCTGTTGTACCAATAGCTTTATCACCTTTTAATCTCTCTTTTGCTTGGTCTATTAAAGCGTGATATGGAAGAAGAAGATGAGCTTTATCTGATATAAAAAGTCTCCCCTCTAAATCATCAAACTGACTCATCTCTTTAATAAAATTAACAGGAGATAAAACAACTCCATTCCCAACAATATTTTTGCCTTTTGGATTTAATACGCCTGATGGAATTAGGTGGAGTGCATACTTTTTGCCCTCAACTACAATAGTGTGTCCTGCGTTGTGTCCTCCTGCAAAACGACATACAAAGTCATGAGTTTGAGCTAAATGGTCAACTATTTTACCTTTACCCTCATCACCCCACTGTAATCCTACGATTAAATCTGCTTTACTACTCAACTCTTTACCCTCCTACTTTTTTCATTTTTTGATTTATACACTCATCTGTATATAGTGCAAAACCTGATGCCTTAACATCTCCGATATTATAAACACCACCACGAGCTAAAAGCTCATTGTTATTAAACATCTTAAATATAAGTGAGCCATAATAACGCAATTTAGCATAATATAGAGGTGCTATAACAATAGATTTGTAATTGATATTGCTAACTGTATCTTTAATAACCATTAACTCCTCACAAATATCCTCTGGAATACCATCAAGATCATCTAAATCAGCTATAGTATGAATTCGTACTAGCTTATTAATCCAAGGATAATCAAGTTTTAAAATCTGTTCTATATTGGTATCATGAAGTAGAGTTAAATCAACACCATACTTTTGACTTAAAAGGAGAGGAATACGCATATTTGAAATCTGTAAAATTGCATTAAGCTCTAACTTCTCAACTAAATCAGTAGCTGTATTTACAACCTCATTAAAACTACCATCAATTATCTCTGCACCAATTTGATACTGCTCTTTTGTTGGAAAGGATAGAGCAGGTTGAATATAGAACCACTTTTTAGACTCTGTAGTTCTACCAATTCTATTTGTAACAATTCGAACCACATCAGCAGTACTATCAGCTCTTAGTGTAATAGTGTGATTTCGTTCATCATGAAGATGTAGCAATCTTTTTTCATCATCAAAAGAGATATGTTGATGGTATGAAAATAGTGGTGTTACTATCTCTTCATATCCATCACTATCTAAAATATTGGCACAAATTGCCTCTATTTGTCGTTTAATCTTGGCACACTCTCCAAAATATAGTTTACTATCTCGTGGTATCTCATGTTCAAATATCATTATTTGGTCTCACTAATTTATTTTTTAAATTGCAAAATTCGTGGGATTATATCCAAATTGTGATTAGGTGTGGTTGACTAGAGAAACTTGATATTTTTTCTACTCCTCTGGTACTAATTTCATAGTAAGAACAAAATTACGAACACTGTAATATATGCCTAAATCTCTCCAAGGAAGTTTAGATACAGCATCTTCTAGTTCAGAAAAAGGCTCATTATTAATAAGTGCTTCTGTTACTTTTCTTCCATCTCCAACATCTGTATATACTGTTCTAAACGCATATATATCCTCTTCTAATGGTAAAGCTTTAATAGCCTTTTCAATCTCATCATACATAAGATTAGTATCTTCAATAACATCGTCCATTGGAACTTCTCCCCTATATCCGTAGTTACTAACTATTATCTGCCATCTACTACCATTAATATCCCAAATATCTGTACCAATTCCATTTTCAATATGTTTAGCATCCCCCCAAAATGCCATAATAAGAGTGTGTAGAAGATTTACTTCAAACTGCTCAAAGGTCTCTGCAATAGCCTCTTCTATAGTAGCAGAGTGAGCTACAAAAGACTCTACAAAGTGCTGTTTTGGCAAAATGATATGAATATCAAGTTGAACAACAACAGACTCTTCAAATCTCTCCATTTCAAAAGCTTGAACTGCAATACCAGGGTATTCTCCATTAACAAAATAGTAATCTTCTATCTTCTCTAACTTCATATCAAATTGACCTAGTATCTCTAGTAATTGTTCACTCACATCTATACTATTAATTAATTTACTCATTTTAAGCCTTGTTTTTTGCTCAAATTATACTTAAATAAGTGTTAAAAAGTATAAATTTGCTGACCAATCTCTTTATATCTATTATAATAGTTTTCAACAAAATCTAAAATTCCTCTATTTTTTGGAAGATATACACCTTTGACTTTTTTTGTATATTTAGAGAGATAAAAATTTGCATCTATTTTATCTATATAACTTTGAGCTAAAGATTTATAAGCATTTTGATATATCCTTTTCATCTGATTATAAGAGCCATAGTTAACTTTTAACCCTTTATCACTATAGGAGATAACACCAGAACTAAATAGAATATCTAAATGGATTAACCCTTCACAATAATATGGTAAAACCTCGCCAACCTCTCGCCAAGCCATTAAACCTACAGCACGACTTACTAAATCATCTATTATCTCATTTTTTATACTATCTTTCTCATTTTCAAAAAATGCCATTAACCCACCAGTAGTAGCTTTAAACTCCTCTATATTTTTAAACTGTCCACTGCTATTCATAAGCATCTCCGTATCTTCATCTATCCATAAAATATGTCCAAACTCATGACCAATAGTTGTAATATCGTATATCTCTTGCCAAAGAGTAGGATCTTTTTCAATTAAATCTCTCTGTTTTTGTATAAAATCTAATCCAAAGGTCTCAACACTAAGTTGCATAATAGGTTTAGCTCTTTTACTCTCCATTACAAAATCGGCATAAGCAAAAATCTTTTTACCAAACTCTTTTGAAACCTGCTCATCATTTGGTACAACTTGTGCTGAAAAGAGTCCATTAAACTCTGCACCATAATATAACATCGGTTTACCGATATAGAGTTGTGTATTATCAACCTCTAAAAGATTTTTAGAGATGGTATGCTCTACATCTCCACTTAAATTACTAGCTAAATTTTGGGCAAAACTCTTTATATTTTCCCTTGTTGTTGATGAGGTGTTAAGTTTTGGATTTACAACTCTTAAATCCCACTCTAAAGCCACAGCTTTTCTAAAATGGTCTTCATAATACTCTAAAGGGTGTCCAATTTGAAGAGGAGTTTTTATTTTCATCCATGCTCTATCTACATTTGCCCAATATCCAATTAACTTTTTAGGCTCTGTTGCAGAGAAAGCCTTTTTAAGAGTTACAAAATACTCTATCCAAGCCTCTTTTTGGTCAAATACCTCATCTTTCTCTAAACTTAAATTCTCTATACAATCTTCAATTACAGATACTACCTCTCCCACCTCTTTAGGGAAAGCATTACTATAAGCTACACTTCTATATCTCTTATCTTTACCCTTTTCTAAAACAGAGTAACATCTATCTCCTACACTTCCATTAGGGTCAAGGTCTAATAGCCCCTCATCTTGAAGCATTTTTAAAATAGCCTTTTCATCTCCTTTAAACTCTCTTAAAAGTTTACGATTTACACCATTTATTATCTTCTCTGTCCAAGCAGATTGCCAATGACTCATAACATCTCCAATATTATGAACACCCTCAATAAGTACTTGATAGAAAGGTGTTAATAAATCTTCAACCTCTATCCAAGCTATAAAATATTCATGTCTTAAAAGGTGCATATCTTTAACAAACTGATAAGCCCTCTCTTTTCTATCAATTATCTCTTTTTGGGTAAGCCCCTCTTTTTGCAATACCTGTTCAAGGGCATCTTCTCTTAAATTAACAATCCTAGTTAAAGATGCCATAACAGTATCACTATTATAAGGAAGCTCTAGGTGTTCTAAAAACTCTTCTACTACAGCCTTAGCTTTGTCATGTTCTCCCTCTAAAAGTTTATAATAATCATTAAGTTCTTTTTGTCTCTCTTGAAGTTCATCATATATTTTTTGCAAATCCTGCATAAATTTCTGTTTCACTTTTACCACCTTTATATAGAATTAATACAAATGTTATATGATTTTTCTTTAGTATTTGGTTACTTTTTGACTCATTTTTAAAAAAAGTTCTTATTTTAAACACCCCATATTATATTATATTTTTATACCTAAATGTAAAAAAAATATGGTTATTTTATATTTTTTTTTATTGAAAAATCTTAAACTTTTTTTAAAAATATATTATAACTAAACTGCTCTAAAAGACTATATTTTGGGGCTTTTATCACCTTTTTTCTTTAACATCTCAATAAGAGGTTTAGCCAATTTTAAAGCTTTATAACGGTGAGAAATTCTCTTTTTAATACTATTATCCAACTCACCCAATGTCTCTTTATATCCTAGGGGAATAAAAATTGGGTCATATCCAAATCCATTTTCTCCTTTTGGTTTAATAATTACATCTCCATACATCCAACCATGAACTGAATACTCTCCATATCTACTAACAATAGCAATAGATGCTGTATAGTATGCTAGAGTCTTTTCTACACCTTTAGCTTTAATATTCTCTATTAGTTTAAAAAGGTTATCTTTATCAGTTGCATTAACTCCTGCATATCTAGCTGAATAGATATTAGGCTCACCTCCTAAAAGTGGTACTGATATTCCACTATCATCTGATATTACAATATAATCTTCCCCTAACTTATTATAAATAGTTCTAGCTTTTATAAGAGCATTCTCTTTAAAACTATTGCCATCTTCTACTATCTCTATATCTCCTAAGAGTTGAAAGAATGGTATAACCTCATCTCTACACATCTTATTAAACTCTCTTAATTTTCCCTTGTTTCCTGTAGCTAGTACTATTTTCATATTTGATTAACCTTGTATTTATTTTTTAGGAATATAATAGGAGAAATTTTATCCTATTGGAGATTTGTATATGTTTAAACAGATAATGCCTTTAAGCCTTATTGTGGCTTTACGATTTTTTGGGCTTTTTATAGTCTTACCTGTTCTATCTATCTATGCGTTAGATATGGAAGGTGCTACACCATTTTTAGCAGGTCTTGTAGTTGGTGGATATGCTTTAACACAAGCTATTTTTCAAGTTCCATTTGGACTTATGAGTGATAAGATAGGTAGAAAAAAAACTCTTCTTTTTGGACTTCTTATTTTTATTGCAGGTTCTATTATATCAGCACTTAGTGATAGTATCTATATACTTTTAATTGGTAGATTTCTGCAAGGGGCTGGTGCTATCGGTTCTGTTGTATCTGCAATGATAGCCGACCTTGTAAAAGAGGAGCAAAGAGCTCATGCTATGGCTATTATGGGTGGGACTATTGCTTTAAGCTTTGCAGTGGCAATGATAGTAGCACCTATTGTTGGTGGACATTGGGGGATAGATAAGCTATTTTGGCTAACTGCAATATTATCTATAATGGCTATAGGAATTCTATTTACAGCAGTTCCTCAACCTCCAAAGATTATCCACTCTTATGCTGAAGATGAGTCACAGATGTTAGATGTATTTAAAGATAAATCATTAACTAGAATGTATATTACTTTTCTATTTCACTCATCTATTATGACAATGGCATTTTTTATTATTCCTTTAGTTATGACTCAATCTATAACAGATGGTGGTTTTGGTTGGGCAAAGAGTGAACTTTGGAAAGTCTATCTTCCTGCTATGGTATTTGGTTTAATTGCTATGGGACCTTCTGCTGTATTTGGTGAAAAGTATGGAAAGGGTAGAGAGATATTTATGATTTCAGTAGCTACCATATTTTTTGGATTTATTGCAATGGGATTTGCCTCTGTTCCATGGGTATTTATAGTTGGTGTTGTGCTATTTTTTATAGGTTTTAATATGTTTGAACCACTTTTACAAAGTTTTGTAAGTAAATTTGCAAAGGTTCATCAAAAAGGTGCAGCATTAGGAGTTGCTAATACTTTTGCTTATATTGGTATCTTTTTAGGTGGATTATTAGCAGGATATATTATGAACCACTATAATAGAGAGACTTTAGCTACTGTAGTAGCCATTCTTTCCATAGCTTGGTTTATATGGGTTGCTACAATGCCAAATCCTAATAATCGTGGAAATGTATATCTTCCTCTTGATATATATGATAGAGAAAAAGTATCAGCCTTAACAGCTCATAAAGCTATTGTTGAGAGTTATGTAAATGAGACAGAAAATATTGCAGTTGTAAAATATGAAAAGGATATAATAGATGAAGATGAGGTTAGAGGGTTATTGAGTTAAAATTACCCAATAATTGTGACTTCTTTATTAAAAAAGAGATAGAATATAAACTATTACTTACCAAAATATAGCGTAAAGAGTTAGAAGATATAAGTATTTGGAATTAAAATAGAGCATAAGATTAAAATCTTATGCTAGAATAACTTAAAGAGCCTCTTCATCCTCTTCACCTGTTCTAATACGGATAACTTTTTCTATATCTGTTACAAATATTTTACCATCTCCAATTCTTCCAGTTTGAGCTGTTTTCATAATAGTCTCTATTGCTATTTTCTCAAATCTTTCAGCACTTACTACTATCTCTATTTTTACTTTAGGAATAAACTCAACTATATATTCAGCTCCTCTATATAACTCAGAGTGTCCTTGTTGTCGTCCATAACCTTTTACTTCAGAAATTGTCATTCCCTCAATTCCAGCTTCTACTAGAGCATCTTTTACATCTTCTAGTTTAAATGGTTTAATTATTGCTTCTATTTTTTTCATATATTCTCCTTTTATTTAATTATATAGTTCTCTTAAACTCTGGATATGCTTCCATACCACACTCAATAGAGTCAATACCTTCAAGTTGCTCTTCATCATCGGCTCTTAATTGGAATATTTTATTAATAGTAAAAATTACAATCCATGAGATAGGAAATACTATAATTCCAACTATAATTATACCTTTTAGTTGTGTTAAAATGCTTATATTTGAAGTAAAAATTCCAACTGCTAAAGTTCCCCAAATACCATTAACCAAGTGAACAGATAAAGCACCAACGGGGTCATCTAATTTAAGTTTATCAAATATTGGAACAGCCCAAACAACTAAAGTACCACCAATAAATCCAATAATTAAAGGAATATATATACCATATAAATCAGGTCCTGCTGTAATTGCTACAAGTCCACCTAAAGCTCCATTTAGTATCATTGTAACATCAAATTTTCTATATCTATAATATGTTAAAATCCAACCTGCAACTGCTCCCGCTAATCCTGCTGTATTTGTATTCATAATTGTTAAAGCCACTGTATCAGCGTTTTCTTTTGAAGATATTGCTCCAACACTTCCACCATTAAATCCAAACCAACCAATCCAAAGTAAAAAAGCACCAAGTGTTACTAATGGGATATTTGAAGCAGGAATAACTTTAATACCTCCATTTTTCTTATATCTTCCACGACGAGGTCCCATAATAAGAATTGCTGCTAATAATGCCCAACCACCTGTTGAGTGAATAACAGTTGAACCTGCTAAATCGTGCATTGCTGAAATATCAAACATAGTTCCTGATAAAAAATTTACTCCCCAAGTAATATTTACAATAGTTGGATAGATAAAAGTTCCAACAGCTACAGTAAATAGAGCTAAAGGTAAAATTCTTGACCTTTCACTAACTCCTCCACTCATAATATTAACTACTTTTCCTACAAATGCCATTTGAAAAAGGAAAAAAGCGTATTCACTCATACTCTTTCCATACTCTCCACCCCATGCACCAAATGCGTAGTTATATCCTATAAGTAGAAATGATAAAGAGGCTAAAGCATAAATCATTACATTAACTGTTAAAACAGCAGTAACATTTTTTGTTCTAACAAGTCCAGCTTCTAACATAGCAAAACCTGGAACCATAAATATAATAAGTGTCATTGCAAAAATAGCAAAAAAGGTGTCGATAATATACGACGGGTTGTCTAACATGATTTTCTCCTAGTGTGATAATTTTAGTGATTGATTTTAACTAAAATATATTAAATAAATTAATGGAGATAAGATAAAGTTATGATTAAAAGATAGACAGTTTTATTAAAGAGTAAATTTTATTGTATAAAAAAAGAGCAATTAAGAGTTGCTCTTTGTAGTTATATTAGTTAACTCTAACTTCTACAGGTGTACCTTCCCAAATACCATGCTTAGTACAATAACCATGAGCTACAAGTTTAAGTTTTTTTCCTATTGGAATAATTGTAAATGTAGTTGTGTTATGAGCTTTTGTATTTCCTAAAGTACCAGGTATATAAGTAGCTTGAGCTAATTTAGTCTCTCCATTAAAAAGAGTTACAGACTCAATATAGTGGTCAAAATCATCAGGGTGAGAATACTCATTACCCATTTTTACAGTTACTTCAAATGGCTCACCTGCTGTTGCTGTTTCTGCACAGTGAATAAATGGAGAATGTCTATCAATTAGGTCTTTTTTCGCTTCTCTATCTATTTCAGATATATCTTGGTATTTATTAATTTTTGGCATATTATTTCCTTTTATTTGTTTTAGTAATGCAAGTATAGCATAAAAATATTTAAATAGGATATAAATTATCTGATTTAAACTTTTTTAGGCAAATTCACTAAAAAAATTGACTTATGACAAAAAAATATTATATATATATGGTATAATAAAATTTTAATTAATAAAAAAGGAAAAAAGATGAAACTACTAAAACCATTAGGTCTTATGTCAGCTATTTTATTAGCTAATAGTAGTACCTTGTTTGGTGCAGACCTACAAGTAGATGTCGTTAAACAGAGTGAATGGGATAGTGGCTTCTGTGCCAAGGTTTCCATATATAACCCTAATAGTACAAAAGAGTTATGGAATATCTCTTTTAATGCAGGAGGATTAATTAATAATCTTTGGAATGCAAACTATTCTCAAAATTCAGCTACTCTAATAACTACAGCCTCAGGAGTTGACTGGAATAAATATGTAGAGGCAAATTCAAATGTTACATTTGGTTACTGTGCAACAAAAGTTGTAGCACCACCTACAGCACCCCAAAGTGGTGATTTAGCCGTTACTCAAACAGATAATGCTGATTGGGGTAGTGGTTTTTGTAAAAATGTTCAAGTAAAAAATAATACTTCACATGATATTGATTGGGAGGTTAAATTTATAGTAGATGGAAAAGTTACTAAAGCTTGGAATTCTAACTATAGTCAGAATAGCACAACACTAGAGATGAGTGCTAGTGGAGTTGATTGGAATAATATTGTAAAAGCAAATAGTCAAGTTGAATTTGGATATTGTGCAGATAGAGTAACAACTGCTACACCTACTCCAACACCAACAGCGAGTCCAAGTCCAACACCAACTACTAATGATTTATTTACTAAATTTGGAATTGGATTTGGTGGCTCTTATGCTTTCCCTTTTACATCTAATACAGCAGATGAAAAAATATGGGTAAGTTCAGTTGATTTAGTTTTAGATAATAATATAGAAAGTAATGAGTACTATAGTAATATTAAAAACTTTGATGCATCAGCATTTGATAATTTACAAAATAAATTAAAAAATAGTAAATTCTTAGTCTTTTGGTTTGTAAAAGGTTGGGAAGAGAATTGGTTTAATATTGATAAAATTCAAGAAGCAATAAATGCAGGATATACTCCTGTATTTAACTACTGGTATTTTGGAGATAGATTAAATGGTATCCCAAGTGAAAGCGAAAAAGCTGAATATGCAGAAGATAACCAAAAAGTAGCAACATTTTTAAATAAACTAAGTGGTACAAAACTTCTTATATTAGAGCCTGAATTTAATAAAGAGGCTATTGTATCTAGTGATAGTAATCAACATGAGTTTGCATCTATTATGAGTAGTGCTATTGATACTATTAAATCAAATACAACTGGAGTTCTATTTTCTCTTGCTATGATGGATACAGGAAATAGAGGAGAGAACCAAACTTATGCTAAGTGTGAGTATGATAACTGTTCATTAGGTGATAAGTATGAGTGGGGAAGACCATCAATAGTTTATAATGATTTACTTCCAAAACTGGATTTTATATCATTCCAAGAGATGGTAGGACAGTTTAGTAGAGACCCAAGTAACCCTGGTGATTGGGAAAATCCAAATCCAATAGCATATAGTAATGCTGATATAGGAATAGATAATCTATCAACTAGAGTTGCTAACTTTACTCAATATCTAAAAGATAAATATAATAAACCTGTATTTTTACCATATATTGCAGTAGCTACTGCTACATGGAGTGATGCAAATAGTAATGGTTCAATAGAAGATAGTGAGATAAACTATAGTGGTTGGGATAGTAAAGCAGATACTCTCTATCAAGAGTTATCTTCAATGAAAACAGAGTTACAACAAAAAGGTCTATTTGGATTTGCACCAATGGCACTATTTGATGACCCTAGACATGACTATGATGGATACCAATACTTTATGCAAAATGAGTACCATTTAGGAGTTATTAAAAGTGGTGCTGTAGATGGTGTAGATATTGCTACAAATGGTGATATTTCACCTAAAAGTAATATTATAGAAAATCTGTTTAATTAATACTCTTTTTGATATAATCTTTTTCTCAAATTTGAGAAAAAGATAAAAAGAAGAAGATTTAAATTGAAAAAAGAACAAAATTTTAGAACAAAAATTATTGGTGGAGAGTTTAAAGGTAGATTTATTGAGATACCAAATATTTCAACAACTAGAAGCTCAAAATCAATATTAAAAGAGTCACTTTTTAATACACTACAATTTGATATTATAGATAAAAACTTTGTAGAAGTATTTTCAGGAAGTGGCTCTATAGGACTTGAGGCATTAAGTCGTGGTGCTAAAGAGTGCTACTTTATAGAGTATAATAAGGTAGCATATAGAGTTTTACAACAAAATATTAAACTACTAAACCCAAATCGTTGTCACTATATATTTGGAGATAGTTTTGAAAAGTTTGATATAGTGTTAGATATGTTAAAAAATAGTAAAGAGAAGACATATTTTTATTTTGACCCTCCATTTTCAATTCGTGATGGAATGAGTGATGTTTACGATAAAACTATTACTCTTATTGAAAAGATAGATACCTCTATGTGTGAGATGGTGATAGTTGAACATATAACAAAACTAGATATGCCTAAAGAGATAGGAGAGTTAGAACAGATTAAAAGAAAAAAATTTGGTCGCTCCACTATGACATACTATAAACCAAAAGAGATTAATTAATGACCCCAAAAGAACATATAGCCCTTTGTATAGATAGCGACAATATATCTCATCGCTCTTTAGAGCATACCTTTCTACACAACTTAAATAAAAGATAAAATGCTAAAATACCTCAAAAAGAATATGAATAAAAGATTAAAAAAAGACACGAGATATTGGTAAAAGGCGAAATGAATACAAAACATAAAAG
>JAMOOP010000068.1 GCA_027065385.1 Campylobacteraceae bacterium
GAAAAAACCTTCTATTAATTTTACTGAAAAGGATAGAGTTTTACTTATTAATTCCATTAATAAAAGCTCTCAAAATAATACTTGTATGGGACTTATATTAATTTAATTTTTATCGAATTCAGGTTATGACTTAGAATCAAGAAAAGATGAATGGAAAGAGAGAGCATTAAAAGCAGAGAGGAAAGTAGAAGAGATGAATAAAAATTTTTCGGAAAAAAAACACTTTATATAGATGTTGAAAAAGAGATAATTAAACCTAGAAACTATAGCTATAGTATAGAAGCTATAAAACGATATATAGATTTAGTATTATCATTCTCTTTGAGTATGAATTCAGCATCAAAAATTCTTCCCCTAATGTTTCATCTAAAAAGAACTCCATCAATAAATTCTGGAAAATCATGGATGTTAAAATTGGGTTATTACAATATCACAAAAAAACAGACAATAGCAGATGATTGGATATATATAATAGACCACTCAATTCAAATGGGTAAAGAGAAACTGTTATTAATATTGGGTGTAAGAGCCAAGGATTTACCAAGAGATAGGGCTTTGAAGTATGAAGATGTAGAAATTATAGATTTACAACCAGTTATAAAATCAACAGGAGAAATAGTTTTAGAACAGATAAAAGAGGCATCTAAAAAAACAGGAAATCCTAGAGCTATAGTCTCTGATATGGGAAGTGATATTAAATTAGGGATTAAAAAATTTCAAGAGGTCTCATCTTCAACAGCACATATTTATGATTTAAAACATAAAATTGCACTTCTTGTAAAGAAAATACTTGAAAGAGATGACGAATGGAGTAAATTTAAGAAATTTGCTAATTTTGTAGCTAAAAAATTGCAAAATAGTACACTTGCAGGATATAGACCAGCAAAACAAAAAGAGAAAGCAAGATATATGAATATAGAGGATTTAGTACGATGGGGTGAGCAAATATCAATAAAATATGAACGACTTCAAAAATCTAAATCAAAAACAGAAGATGATATAAAGTTAGAGGGTGTTATAGCAGATATTGCAAAATTTGAAGAGAGTGTAAAGATTTGGACTGAAATGGTAATGGTTTTTCAATTGATTGAGAGATTTATGAATATACATAATTTACAACAAAATAATTATGAAAAATTTCATGAGTTGCATAAAGGGAAGTTACAGAAATTAAAAACAGAAGAGGCAAAAGGATTTGCTATTCAAATTTTAAGTTTTATCAAAGAACAACAAAAAGTTTGTAATGAAAATGAGAGATTATTACATAGTAGCCAACTTATAGAATCACTGTTTGGAAAATTAAAATTTTTAGAAAAAGAACAATCTAAGAGCAACTTCACCAATTTAGTACTATCTATGGGAGCAATAGTTTCAAAAACTACACCAAACATACTTAAAAAAGCACTAGAGAGTGTTAATGTTAATAGTATTAAAAAATGGACTAAAGAGAAGATAGGATTTAGTATTCGAACCCAAAAAAAGGAGTTTTACAACTTAAAGAAAGTAGAACAAAAGCGAGATAGGATAGAAGAGTTAAAAACAGCTTAAACTGCAAATCCCAGGTTAGAAGAGCCTTAGAGCCCTTTAAATTTCACCCCTCAATTAGTAATTATAGCACCATAGATAAAAATAGACTCTATACCAAAGATATTTTTGCAGTTGCAAAACCTACATCTCAATCAACTACACCAAAAACTTTAAAAGAGATATTGGAGAGTAGAGCCGATAACATCAAAGTAGTAACCCAAAAGAGATTAAAAGAGTATGGTTTGGGTAGAAATATTACTATTAAAGGGTATCCAAACTCAACCCAAAATATCTATCTTATTGAATTAAAAGGGGATAACAGTTTTAAGCTTATAGCCTCCAAACCAAAATGTATCCCTTACAGTGGTAAAAATATGTGTCAATTTGATAATCTACAAGCCACCAAACCAACAGGCATATCTACAATCTATATGATACAGACCCAAAAGCCTTTGGATTTTAGAAATAGTAAAGATGCTGTGATTACTAATGACCTGAATTCGATAAAAATTAAATTAATATAAGTCCCATACAAGTATTATTTTGAGAGCTTTTATTAATGGAATTAATAAGTAAAACTCTATCCTTTTCAGTAAAATTAATAGAAGGTTTTTTCTCA
>JAMOOP010000069.1 GCA_027065385.1 Campylobacteraceae bacterium
TATATTTTGCCTTTGAGTCTTCAATATAATTTTGTAAAAACTCTAATTTTTCAACTTCTGTATCAAATGTTATAGTTTTAATACTATCCATAATCCCATCAAACTCATCACCACAAGACTCTATAAAGTCATACGACAAATCAATAGTTTTCATAGTATCAAGTGCCTTAGAAAATGCAAAATGGTTATATAATAAACACCCCACAAAATACTCTATATCTGAACTCTCAAATTCACTATAATGAAGTGCTTCATCTTCAAACCGTTTATGCCAAATTTCTAATACTTTTGTTACTTTTTCTTTCATAATTATCATCTCAAATATTAATTTTTCAGCATTATACACTAAGCACTCAAAATATTTTAAAGAACTTTAACTACAATTACAAAAATATTTCAAAAGTGAGAACTCTTTGCGACTCCCTAAAGGTTTTGGTAAAAACTATTTTACCCTTAATGCTATTACTGCAACTGTTAATCAAGTAAGCATAGAAGCAACTAATACTCGTGTGCAAAATTTTCATATATCTACTTTTGAAAATGATGAGAGTGAAGCAGAGATAGAAGAGGAAGAACTTACCCTCCTCTGCCCTCTACAACTCTCTACAAAAGCGTGTCATTGTAACTGTTATTTTTTAAACTGTACTCGTAAAACTCTTCGTATATTTAACTACCAAAAACTTTTTTTCAACTATTTTAAAACTTTAAATAATGCTATATCTCCTCCACTCTTTTATATTTACCTCATCAAATAAATATAAAATAAATAGGAAACTAATCTATGAAAAAATCAATTAAACTATCACTTATCTCAGTTACTCTTTTGAGTTCACTTCAAGCACAAACTATAATAATGAAACCGATAACAATCACAAGTGCCACAAAAACATCTCAATCTATCAAAGATATAACATCAAATGTTAATGTTATAACAGCAGAAGAGATAGAGGAGAAACAATATACGACGGTTGTTCAAGCTCTTAATAGTATTGCAGGTGTTAATTTTACGAGTAATGGTGGGTTAGGAACATCATCATCTGTATATCTTAGAGGATTAGCATCTAAAAGAGTTCTTGTACTTATTGATGGCATAAGATACAACGATATTACAAGTATAAATGGGGCGCCGTTTGCACATCTGATGATGAGTGATATTAAACAGATAGAGGTGGTAAAAGGCGCTCAATCTGGAATATGGGGAGCTGATGCTTCAGCAGGTGTGATAAATATTATTACAAAATCTGCTAAAAAAGGTACTCATATCTCTGCAAATATGGAGTATGGAACATATAATAGTAAAAAGTATGGTATCTCTCTATCTCATAAAGCAGATAACTACTATATAAAATTAAGTTCTCAAAGAGTTGATAGTGATAGTTTTACTGCACAAGCACCTCGTGGAGAAGATATAAGTAAATTTGAAGATGATGCTTATGAAAATACAACGTCAAATATAAAAGCTGGATTTAATATCACAGATACAAATAAGATAGATATATCTCATACTATTATAGATGCAGATGGGAACTATGATGGTGGTGCTTGGAGTGATACAACTGCAAACAAAGCAAATAACAGTACATATACAAGCTCAACAAATGATCAATTTTCATCTATAAAATTTAATCATATAGATAGTTTTAATGAAATTGATATATATGCAAATAGATCAATTTTTGAAAGAGATTTTAGTGGCGATAAATTTGATGGAGAGACTTATGAGTATGGTTTAAAATCAAATATTTCTTATAGAGAAAAAGATTTTGTAGTTGTAGGTTTTGACTATAAAACTTTTGAACATAAAAATGATTTAAAGAAAAAATATACTAATAAAGCATTTTTTATTACAAATAACAATCATTTTAATGGACTAATTGGTGGTCAAAATATTTTTACTCAATCATTAAGAGTAGATACTTATGATAAATTTGAGGATAAAACTACGGGTAAGTTAGGTTTTAAACATATAGTAGAAAATATTAAAGATTTATCAGCAAGTGGAAATATTGGAACAGCTTATAATGTACCAACACTTTATCAACTCAATGCACCTGGTATGACTTATGGAGATGTTTTCTATCCTATTGGAAATAAAGATTTAACACCTGAAACTACAACATCTTATGATATTTCTATAAACTATAAATCTTTTATAATTACATATTTTAATAATCAAATTGAAGATATGATAGATTATAAAAATGGCTATGAAAATATTGATGGTACATCAACGATAAGAGGAATAGAGATAGAATATAGTGATGAAATTATTGAAGATATATTAATAAGTACAAACTATACTCATCTAAGTGCCAAAGATAAAGATGATATCGAGTTAGCAAGACGTGTAAGAAATAGTTTTTATGTAAGTGTTGATTATTATGGTATACAAGATTTTCATTTTGGAATAAACTCAAAATATACTGGATTAAGATATGATGAAGATGATAAAAAAGGTGAACAAACTGGTAGATATACGGTTACAAATCTTATTGTAAATTATGATATAAATAAAAACTTTCAAACATATATAAAAGCAGATAACATTACAGATAAATATTATCAAGTTGTAGATGGCTATGCAACAGCAGGACGTAGTTTTTATCTTGGTCTAAAAGCACAATACTAAAGGAAATAGATGAGTATCAAAACAATCTTCATACTATCATTTTTTATACTCATACTATCGGCAAATGAGAGAATTATCTCTCTTAGCCCCTCTATAACAGAGATAATCTTTGCACTTGAAAAGGGAGAAAATTTAGTAGCTACAAGTAGTTATTCTAACTATCCTCCTCAAGCAAAAAAACTTCCTATTATAGGAGGCTATACAAATCCTCAGTTAGAAAAAATTCTTTCACTAGCCCCTACTTTAGTCATAGGACAAACTTTTAATCAAAGTACCTTAGAGAAATTAAGAAGATTTAAAATAAAAACACTTAAAGTAAAACTCAAAACGATAGAAGATATTAAAAAATCTATTGCACTTATAGCAAGAAAAATAGACTCCTCAAAAGATGCAAAACTCATTCAAGATATAACAGATGCTACAAATAAAAACTCTAAAACAGATAAACCTCATAGTGTAATGATAGTGTATGGATTAAGAGAAGATTTAAGAAATGCAACATATATAGCAGGGCATAACATCTTTTTTGAAGATATTATTCACTCTTGTGGAAATACAAATGCATATACAGCAACCTCAACAGCTCAACCTGTTTTAAACTATGAAAATATAATAGCTATCAATCCAGACCAGATAATTATTTTACATTCACACGCTACTGAATCTAATGTAGATGTTCAAAAAGCTTTAGAGAGCTGGTATAAGTTGCCTACTAATGCTTCTAGGAGAGGGAATATCTCTATTGTTGATAAAGATTATATTCATATACCTTCGCATAGGATTGCTTTGAGTATTGGGGTTTTGTGTGGGGAGATGGGGTTGTATAAATAATTCTAAATATATATAAATTTATTATATCTTAGTTGGTATAATGCGCTACTAATTAAAAGTGAGTATTAAATGTTAGAAAAAAGTATTTTATTCAAAAGATTAAAAAAACTTGAAAAAAAAGAGTTTGATTCAGATTCAAGCCCAGTAAGTTCTAAAATAACAGAAGAGCTATTAAAACAAACAAGAGATATTTTAAGTCGTATCAGTCAATATTTACCAGACTATACACTTCATGACATTCAACATTCATGTAGAGTTTTAGAAAATATAGAAAGTATTATCCCACCTAGTGAAAAATTAAATATAGTAGAAATCAAAGTTTTAATTTATACTGTATTTTTACATGATATAGGTATGACATCAGATAAAATAGAAGAAGAATTATTTAACGATTATTTCAATGAAAAAGAAGACAAAGAAAAAGAAAAATTATTTAAAGATTATATACAACAAATTAAAAAGAAAAATACACTAGATAGTAATCTTATTGAAGACTTTTCCAAACTTCTCAACGAGGAACTTATAAACTATAAAGGTAGTGATTATTCTGAATATATAAGAGTAAATCATGTTCGTCGTTCAAAAATGAAACTTTTGTTACTCAAAAAAAATATGGATTTTGAATATAAAGGTGTTTGTCTTTTAAATCATATATATGATGTTATTCTATCTCATGGTTTAAACTTTAAAGATTTAGAAGATGAAAATAGATACCCAATAGAAGAGATAATCTCAAACAAAAAAGTAAATATTTTATTTATATCTACGCTACTAAGAGTTGGTGACCTTTTAGATGCAGATATATCAAGAACACCAAAATATGTTTATGACTTTTTTCAGTTTAAAGATAAAAAAAGTGAATTGAAGTGGGAGAAAAATTTATCTCTTGTTGGAAAACAGATTACAAACTACAATGTAAGTTTTAACTATATGAGTACATCCCCAGAGCAAGAGAGAGATATACGACGATATATAGAGTTTGTAGAAAAACAGATACTCAACACAAATAAAGTTTTAAAATACTCTAGTAAAAAACTAAATCTAAGTCCTATCATAAATCTAACAGTTAGAAACAATGGTTCATACAAAAGTGCAGATAAAAAAATAACCATAGAGTATGACAAAGTTAAAAAGATTTTAATGGGTCTTGAACTCTATGACAATGAAACTATGTTTCTTAGAGAGCTTATTCAAAATGCAAGAGACGCTTGTAAGATGAGAGAGTTCTATTGTAAAAAATTAAATATAAAGTACACCCCTAAAATAGTTGTCTCTTATGATGAAGAAAAGAGACAGCTTGTAGTAAAAGATAATGGCATAGGAATGAACGATGAAAAGATAAATAACTTTTTTATCAAAATTGGAAATAGTTCATACTCTGATGAAAACTTTTATGAAAAATATAAGTTCCACCCCATCGGTCACTTTGGTATAGGTATATTCTCAGCGTTTATGGCATCTGATGAAATAGATGTAAACTCCATACGATTTAAAGAAGATGGCTTTTTTGATGAACCTGTAAATATTAAGTTAAAGATAGATGAAAAGTATGTTATTGATTTGGAAACGGATAAAAATGCTCATGAGGGAACTCAAATATCTATGAGACTAAATGATAGTGTTAAGAAACTAGATAAAGAATTTATAGTGAAAAAGATAAAGGATACTGTTTCTGATTTTTTTGATATAAATATTTATTTTAATAACCTGCAAAATCAGATTTATAAGACAAAGAAAAAAATTCCCAATAATTATATTGTATTAGATAAAAAAGATTATACCTTGAAATTTGAATTTGAAAAAAATCTATATTATGATGATTCTCACTATATTAACTTATCTCATAATGGTATTATCATTGACCATCGTTTCAACGATAATAATTTATTTATATTTACAAGTTTTAAAATTAAAAATATTTCTTTAGAAATAAAAGGTTATGTCAAGTTATCATTAAAAGCTTCTCGTGATAATATTATTCAGAATAATATTTCTAATAAGTTATTTAATAAAATTAATGTTGATATATTTAATTATATACTAAAAAATAATAAAGAGAAATATCTATTTAGTGAAGTAAATTTTAGAGGTACATCCGATATTGATTTAGCAAAATCTTTTATTCAGCAAATTAAATTAAAAACTTATACTAAAAATGCTATTAATAAAATATCAATAAGAAAAATTATTAATAGTTATAATGTTATTTATATTTTTGATAAGATAAATATAAAAGATACTTCTCTCGTAATCAATAAGATAAATAATAAAACCCTTATATTAAATGCTAGTGATAAATATGTCACATCTATAACAAATATATTAACAGAATATATTAAAGATATTGAAATAAAACTTTATAATAATTCTATTTTATATGAAAAGATAAGTCTTAATTCTTATAAAGAAGATAGAAAAAAATTGACAATATGGAAAGATAGAATTTTTGTAAAATTTGATAATAAGCAAGTCTTATTTTTAATAGAAGATTTTAATAGTCCAGATTTTCAAATTAATAAAAACCATAATATTGGTAAACTTATCTATAAAAATAAAAAGCTTTTATCTTTTAAAAATAGAAGTTTTTTATACAATGATGAATACAAAAAAAGTTATGAAAGAACTTATAAAAAATATAAAAAAAGCATACCAAAAAAATATAGTTGTAATTTTGTTGAAAGCCTTATTAGTGATAAACAGATAAAATATATGAATAAGAATTTTAAAGTATTAACAGATAAGTTGAAAATTAAAGAATATGAAGTTACAAAAAAAGACTTTTTAAAATCAGTATTTAAGATAAAAAATACCAAATGAAATATATATACAAACAAGTAGATATACAGAGCTATATAAATTCTCTCTATCACGATGGCTTAAATAAATCATTACACTTTGATGAAGAAATTATCATAAAAACAATATCAACAATAGGTCTATTCAAATTTAAAGGTTATGTAAAAGCATTTAGAGATGACCTATCAAACTATTCTATTGACGATATTTTATTTTTATATGACTTAGATAGAGAACTATCTTCAAATACATTTAAATTAACTTCTGCTATTGAAATAAAAATTAAAACTTATCTTATAGAAGTAGTTTATTCACAAACAGATAATCCTTTTTGTTACTTAATAAAAGAGAATTATAAAAATGATTTTAAACTTTCAAACGATTCATTATATGATTGGGAAGTAAAAGAAAGTAGAAGTAAAAAAGAGCTATATCCCCACTATAGAGATTATTATCTTGCTAAATACAACTATAAAAATAATTACCATGAGTATCTAAAAGATAAAAAACTTATCGAATTAAATGAAAAAAAAGATATTAACTATCCACCTTTTCACTATTTCATTGAAAGTGCTACACTGGGGACAGTTATACAACTTCTTTCAAAATTACAGATAGGTGAAAATGATATATTAAAACTAGTAAGTAGAAATTTTGGTATTTTAAAATCCGAAGTATTTATAAGTTATCTACTTCGAGTTAAAGAACTTAGAAATAGATGTGCGCATAACGGCAGAATATTTAATAGAAACTATAGAGGTGTAAAAGCGATAGGTAGATATAAAATTATTAGAAAAGACATTTATGACCATAGACTGTTAGATGTTTACTACACCCTCTATTTTTTACTTAAAAAAGAAAAAGAGTTTGAAAATAGTAATGAATTAGAGAAAAAATTTATAATTGAAAACTTTAAAAGTGAAAATAAAAAAATGCAAGACTTTATTTTGAACTGTATGAGAAAAAGGTAAGTGTGCATGCAGGGACTCACCGTAAGTGCTAGGATTATATTACAGATACAACTATTTGTCAAGTTTTTTTATTTTATTTTTTGTAAAAAGAGTTTCAATGATTAACATAAAAACCCTAACCCAAACCTACAAAAAAAAACAAATTCTAAAAAACATAACCCTAAAAATAAAAACCCACCTAACAATTCTAGGAGCAAACGGAAGCGGAAAAAGCACCTTAGCAAAAGCTATCTGTGGGCTTATAGACTATAAAGGTGAAATATTTTTAGACACTACTAATATAAAAGAGCTATCCCTAATAGAAAGAGCAAAATCTATCTCCTATATACCAGCAAAACTTGAAGTATATGACCCCTATATAAGTGTAGAGGAGTTTGTTCTTTTAGGGCGATTTGCTCATAAAGAGAATTTTTTAGATTACTCTCAAAAAGATAGAGATATTACAAAACAGACCTTAGAATTTTTAAAAATATCATATCTAAAAGAGCATACTATAAACTCTCTAAGCTCTGGAGAACAGCAACTTACACTTATCGCTCAGGCATTAACTCAGCAAAGTAAAATTATTATTTTTGATGAACCAACTGCGAACCTTGACCCTCGTAACTCTAAAATTATTGCACAACATATTAAGGGTTTAAAAGAGTTTCATCAAATTATTTTAATCACTCATGACCTGCATCTTGCGCACTATATAGAAAATTATATAGTATTTATTAAAGATAAAAATGCCCACTATTTTGAAGATAATTTTTTTACTGATGAAAATTTAGAAAAGCTTTATGGTGTAAAATTTAACTCTTTGGCTGTTGTTTATGATTAAAAATATTATATGGTTTACTCTTCTTTCTATACTTCTTATCTCCCCTTTTATGGGTGCAGTAACTCTTACACTTTCGGATATTTTGGATAGTAATTCTTTTAGTTCTACTATATTTTTTGAACTTCGTATTCCACGTGTACTTTTTGCTTTTTTTGCTGGGGTTATTCTCGCACTCAGTGGTTTACTCTTTCAAACTATCTTTAGAAATGCACTGATGACACCCTATACTTTAGGAATATCAAGTGGAGCAGTTTTAGGGGCTGGGATAGCTATTAAACTTGGATTAGGGACTCTTGTTTTTGGGATAAGTGCTATCAGTATTTTTGGTTTTATGGGTGCTATGTTTACTGTTATTTTACTTATATATCTATCACAATTTTTAAAAGGCTCTCAACAACAAGCACTCCTACTTTTAGGGATAGCACTTTCTCTTTTTTACTCCTCAGCATTAATGATAATATTCTATATAGGTTCTCCAATGCAAAATGATATGCTTATACGTTTTACAATGGGTTCACTCTCCGTCATAGGGTGGGAGCATCCTCTCTCTTTAGGGGTTATCTCGTTTATCCTCTTTGGAGCTATCTATATTTATAGATTTGAGTTACAACTTTTAAACCTCTCAGAAAGTCAAGCATCACTCAAAGGAGTAGATACAAAAAAGATTACACTTGTACTCCTAATAATCTCCTCTTTTGCCATAGGAACACTCGTAAGTATAAGTGGACCCATCGGATTTATAGGCTTAATAGTCCCGCATATAGTGGCTAAACTCTATCCCGTAACAGTAAATAAACGTATAGTTAAAACTGCTATATTTGGAGGTTTTTTTCTTGTGTTATGCGATACTATAACAAGAACTCTTCAAACACAAAGTGAATTACCTATTGGGATAGTTACGGCATTTATTGGTGCACCATTTTTTATATATCTTATTATCTCTCGAAGATAAAGATTTGATATGATTCAAGGTTCAACAGATAAACAGTTTCCAATTCTTACAAAAAATCCAAACAAAGTAGAACTCTTGAAATAGATAGATAAACTCTTACTACAAATAGACTATCATCAATTCCTTTTACTTGGGATATGCTAGAGAAGGTATTGTCATATATTCGGTACATTAAATCTTTTGGTATCATACTTTTTTCCTTGTTTTTTAAATGAACTATTATATATAAAAGTAGCTTTATTTAGATTTTTCAATATATAACTACATTATGATATTTAAGTTTAACACAAACTATATTTATTATTAAAAAAAATTTATACAATAAAGTTTGATGAAGACTAATTTATAATTTTAGTTATAAAAAAGCATAAGGTTCAAAGAGTTATTAACCTTTTGAACCTTATGCTTTTAAAATTACATTAGAAGTGACTTAATAACATTACTCACACCTTGATGAAGATTATAAGCTGATATAGGAAAATCTAACTGCTCATTTTCAAGGTTTACATTGTTTTTAGCAAGATAATCTCCTAAAAGTGTTAAATCTATCTCTTGATATTTTTCACAAATATCTTTATCTAGTTTTGTTCTTAAAAGTTTCGAAGCACTATTTGATTTTTGAATAGTAAATGCTAAACTTTTTAAACTCAAAAAATCGCTCCACTCTAAAAGTAGTTCTGGTGTAAGTTCCTCTACTCTTTTACCTTGTGGGTCAAAAAGCATATTTTGTTTTTTCAATTCAACCAATACACTCAAAATAGCTCTTGAAAATGGAGCAACTTTATCTGCCCAAAATGGAGACTCATTGCGTGTTTTTAGCTCTTCTGTTAAAACTGCTACTATCGCCTCTATATCTGCTTCTTTAAATAACTCATAGCTCTCTTGTTTCATTGTAATATTCTCCATATTTTATTGTTTACATAATGATAACGTTTTAGTATAATCTCATTTTTAAATAAAGGATATATATTGCAAATAAATAAAAGTTTAATCACAAATAGTGTCGCGCTCTCTCTTATAGGTTTATCGTTTATAGATACAGATTTTTCAAATCCCCTACTCTATACAGGTCTTTTTGCTCTTTCGGGTGCAGTTACAAATCAGTTGGCTATACATATGCTTTTTGAGAAGATACCATTTATCTATGGTTCTGGGGTTATTCCTGATAGATTTGAAGCTTTTAAATGGGCTATTAAACAACTTATGATGACTCAATTTTTTACAGTTGAGCAGTTAAATAGTTTCTTTGATAAAGAGGAAGAGAAAATAAATCTTGAACCTATCATAGAAAAAACAGATTTTTCTCCTGCATTTGATGCACTAACTAAAACAGTTATGGAGTCATCATTTGGAAATATGTTAGGAATGTTTGGAGGAGAAGCAGCACTTGATGCCCTGCGTAAACCATTTTCACAAAAGATGAAATCAGCAGTTATAAAGATAGTAAACTCAAATACATTTACAAAAACTCTTCACGAACATCTTAAAAAATCTCAGATGGGAGATGATATGTTAAGCTCAATAGAGGGAATGATAGATAAAAGATTAGATGAACTTACACCTCAACTTGTAAAAGAGATGGTACAACAGCTTATTAAAGAGCATCTTGGTTGGTTAGTTGTTTGGGGTGGTGTTTTTGGTGGTATTATAGGGCTTGTTAGTTCATTTATTTTATAAAAATATGTCATAATGCAATAAATTTCATCTAAATATAAATTTATTGCTACAATTATCCTACTATAAAATTAGGATATAAAAGTGACTGGAACAATAATGGTAACATACAAAATATTATGCGAAAGCGATTTAAACAAAATAGTTTTACTTGAGGAACTTTTTCAAAATGAGAAAGTTGCTAAAGTTATAAAAAGTGAATTTGCTAAAGGGTTTAGAAATATAAACCTTGTATCAGAAATTAAAGAGGCATCATTTTTGATAGAAACACAAAAAGAGTTATATCACTTTGAAGTTCAAAAAGATGATTTTGCAGATATTTTGGTATTAGCAGAGGAAGATGCTGTAAATAATAAGTTGTTTAAAAAAGGGTGTAGTCGAATTGAGTTGGTTGATATTGAGACTAGCAAAATTGAGTGATTTATTTGAGGAGTTATCAAAAAAAGTGGTGGGTCCTATGTGACTCGAACACATGACCACTCCGTTATGAGCGGAGGGCTCTAACCAACTGAGCTAAAGACCCACTGTTTTGATGCTGTAATTATAGTAAAGAAAACTTA
>JAMOOP010000070.1 GCA_027065385.1 Campylobacteraceae bacterium
TTTTCATCTTTACTATTTATATCCACACCATTCTTTATTAAGAGTTTTACAATCTCCAAATAACCTAGTTGTGAAGCAATACTTAATGGAGTAGTATCATTTTTATTTTTACAGTTTACATCAGCACTACCATCTATTAATAGTTTTACTATCTTCAAGTGACCTTGTTTTGAAGCTATTGTTAATGGAGTAATTTTATTTTTTTCTGCAATATTTACATCAGCACCACTATCTATTAAAAGTTTTACTATCTCAAAGTTATTTTGTTGTGAAGTTATAATTAATGAAGTATTTTCATTTTCATCTTTACTATTTATATCCACACCATTCTTTATTAAGAGTTTTACAATCTCCAAATAACCTAGTTGTGAAGCAATACTTAATGGAGTAGTATCATTTTTATTTTTACAGTTTACATCAGCACCACTATCTATTAATAGTTTTGCTAAGTCCAAATGGTCATTGTATGAAGCTATTAGTAATGGAGTATCTTCATTTTTATTCTTACTGCTTATATCAGCATCATTATCTATTAATAGTTTTAGTATGTTGAAATGACCTTGTTGAGAAGCTATTGTTAATGGAGTATTTTGATTAGTATCTTTACAATTTATATCCGCACCACTATCTATTAATAGTTTTGCTAAGTCCAAATAGTTATTGTATGAAGCTATTAGTAATGGAGTATATTCATTTTTGCTCTTACTGTTTATATCAGCACCATTATTAATTAATAGTTTCGCTATCTCTAAATACCCTTTTTTTAAGGAGACTGTTAATGAAGATTCTTTATTATTATCTTTTGTATTTACATCTGTACCACTATCTATTAATAGTTTTACTATCTCTAAACAACCATTATATGAAGCTATTAATAATGGAGTTATATTATTTTTATTTTTGCTGTTTATATCTGCATCATTAGCTAGTAATAATTTTGCTATCTCTAAGTGATTTTGTTGTGAAGCTAGTGATAATGGAGTATTTTCATCCTTATCTTTTATATTTACATCAGCACCATTGCTGATTAACAGTTTTACTACATCTAAATGACCATTGTATGAAGCTAGTAGTAATGGAGTTATATCATGATTATTCTTTCTATTTACATCTGCACCATTATTTATTAATAGTTTTACTATGTTTAAATGACCTTTTTCTGAAGCTACAATTAATGGAAAATTTTCATTATTTATATCTGCACCAGTATCTATTAATAGTTTCGCTATCTCTAAATAATCTTTTTTTAAAGCTATTATTAATGGAGATTCATTATTATTATTTTTTACATTTATATCTGCACGATTAAGCATTAATAATTTTGCTATATCTAAATGACCCTCTTTTAAAGCTAAAGTTAATGGCGATTCTTTATTGTCACCTATTACATTTACATTTACTCCATTATCAATTAGTAGTTTTACAACTTTATATTCATTATTATTTATTACTTTAATTAGTGCTGTTTCCCCTTTAGTACCTTTTTTATTTATATTTGCACCATCATTAATATATTTTACTATTGTGTCAAATGAAATTTCAGTTACATAATCTGGGAAATTTTCTTTTTCATTTTGTTCTTTTAGCTCTTTCTCTTTTCTTTCTCTCTCTATTTTTTCTTTTTTTTTTCTCTCTTTTTCTCTTTGTTCTTCCTCTTTTCTTCTTTGTTCTTCCTCTTTTTCCTTTTGAATGGCTTTCTCTTTAGCAACTGAATCTATTCCCGATCCATTACAAGAGCTACAACCAACAGTTCCACTTCCACCACATGAACCACAGTTTTTATAGTTTTCACCACTTCCTCCACAGCCACCACATGTAACTGTAACTTGCCCCGAATAGTTTCTTTCCCAATGATAACCAGCTCCTCCACAAGCCCCACAACTAGATGATAAGTCACCTCTTCCGCCACAGTTACCACAGGTTCTTGTTCTACTTCCACCACAACTCTTACATGCATAATCCATTAATACTCCCCATCCTATAATATTTTTTATGCTATATGAAAAATGAACTAATAAACCCTATAAGTCCACCAAAGACTCCACCCCAAACAACTAACCAGTCCAAATGCTCTTTTATAAGTTTTTGGATTATCTCTTTTACCATTTGAGGAGTTA
>JAMOOP010000071.1 GCA_027065385.1 Campylobacteraceae bacterium
AGAAATAGAAGAAAAAGATATAATTTAAGAGTAAATCTTATTTGTGGATTAATTAATTTTGATAGAGGTATGAATTGTTGAAATATTGAGTTTTGCAAGAAGTCTATTATTTCAGTAGATTGAGATAACTCTTTGCTATGATTTTCTAGTAAATCACTAGATTTAACTAAATTACTTGTACTATTATCAAAATTATTAATATTTTTTTCTAAAGTCTTAGAAGAAACTAAAAGAGTATTACTAATATTTTCAAACTGATTATCATCTACCATTACTCTTTGTAGCTCCATTACAATCTTTGATAAATCGCTATTTTCATTTGTAAGTTTTGATGTGTTATTTGTAATTTCTTCTATACTTTTTGAACTCACTTTAAAATCAGTAGAAACACCTCTAAACTGTTCAGTAAGAGAGAGTATCATCTCTTTATTTTCTTTTTGCCAACTATTCAGATTATTAACACTATTGTTTAACTCTTTAAAATTTTCTTTTACTAATTTATCTATTAGTTCTTTCATCTGTAAATTGAACTCTTCCGTAGCAGATTTCATTACATGAACTAAAGCTTCTGTGTTGTTTTTAGCTAATAAATCTGCAAATTCACTAAATTTTGTACTCATTAATTTTGAGTTTTTATCCATATTTTCAACAATCCAAGATACATTTTCTTTTAAAAGTTTAGAGTAATTATTTTGCTCCTCTCTTAATTTTTGAAACTGTATTAATAAACTTGTTTCACTATCGCCACCTAATATATTTTCTACATTTTCAATTGCTTGAATCTGCTTATCTATTTTTAAACCTAAGCTATCAAAATTTTTATTGATAATTTTTTCAAAATTTTCTTTGTTTAAATTTTCAGAATTTATTTGATTTTCTAATAGTTTATTTAAGGTTTTAGAAATATCATTTAACGCTAATAGTTCACTTTTAGGCTTTTCTTCTCTATCAATTTTATTTAATTTAATTTCCACTAATCTTGAAAAGAAAAATGATAATCCTATTCCTACTATTGATGTTAAAAATGCTGTTTTTAATCCTTCAAGTAACATAGGAATACTTCCCTTTATATTTCCTACATCAAAATCTTGAAGACCAAAAAATATACCAACAAAAGTACCAACTACACCTGCCGTAGTAAAAACAGAAGGAATAGCATCTATAAAGTATGTATTTACATTCTGTTTCAAATATATATACCATACACTAAATAGCATCCAAAATATCATAAAAAAATAGATGATTTGTGCATATATCGGTTGAATAAAAATAATTTCTAGCATAAGTACCTCTTAAAAGTTTTATTTATTATATCTTAAAATTGAGTTTATAGATTTTTTTAGTATTTTATAAATTCAAGTTCGATAATATTTTTATTGTAATAACAAGTGTGTATTAATAAATTTATAATACACATTAAGATAGAATAATTTTATGAGTAAAATTGATAAACTAATAGACAAATTAAGAAACAATCCCAAAAATACAAATATTGATATGATAAGAAAAATACTAGATTATTATGGTCTTATTTATTTATGGGGTAAAGGTGACCATCTTAATGTAAAACACCCAACTATTAATTACATATTGACCATTCCTGCTCATAAACCTATAAAACCAATATATATAAAACGCCTATTAAAAATGATTGATGAATTGGAGAGATAAAATGGATGAGATAAAAATAAGAGCATTAACACAAGAGGAAGGTGGGGGATTTTTAGCTGAATATACAAACCTTAAAGGGTGTATGGCAGATGGAGAAACAAAGTTTGAAGCTTTGGAGGAGTTAGAAAAAGCTAAAGAGAGTTGGCTTCTTGCTTCTGTTGAATTTGCTATGAATGAAAAAATAGTTTATAAAAGAGTAAATATAACATTTCCAGAAAAACTACTTAATAATTTAGATGTAATGCTACATAATTTACATATATCACGAAGTGCTTTTTTACAACAGTTAGTTGCTAAAGAGTTAAAAGTTTAAATACTAAGGGGACAAGATAAAACTACCTATAAACGAAGTTTTAGATGATATAAAAATATCTCTCAACTCAAATCAAACTCTTATACTTCAAGCACCTCCAGGGGCTGGGAAAAGTACAAGAGTTCCTCTCTCTTTACTTAATGAAAAATGGCTTAACGAAAAAATTATTATAATGCTAGAACCTAGACGTGTTGCTGCTCGAATGGTAGCTACTCAGATGGCTAAACTTTTAGGTGAAGACGTTGGTAAAAAAGTTGGCTATCAAGTAAAAATGGATAGTTGTCACTCTAAAGATACAAAAATCTTAGTAGTAACCGAAGCTATTTTAGTACGTATGCTTCAAGCTGACCAATCATTAGAAAAAGTTGCTTTAATCATCTTTGATGAGTTTCATGAACGGAGTATAAATAGTGACCTTTCTTTAGCTCTATCTCTTCAAGTACAAGAACTTTTACGAGAAGATTTAAAGATTTTAATTATGTCTGCAACCCTTAATACGAAAGAAATTTCTCAACTTCTTGGTAATGTTCCTATTATAAGTTCACAAGGAAGAATTTTTGATGTTGTAATTTCCTATTTAGATATTAAAACTAAACAGCCCGATTTTAAAACTTTAAACATAGAAATATTAAAAACTATAAATAGAGCTTTAAAAGAGGATGAGGGAGATATATTAGTTTTTCTTCAAGGTGCAAAAGAGATTCGTTATCTACAAAAATCTCTGAATGAATTTTTAATAGATAAAACGATTTTAGTTTTACCTCTTTACTCAGCACTCTCTAAAAAAGAGCAAGATATAGCGATTTTAAAATCTAATAAAAGAAAAGTTATTCTCTCAACAAATATCGCTGAAACTTCATTGACAATAGAGGGTGTAAGAGTTGTTATAGATTCTGGAATTGAAAAGCTTTCTCGGTTTAATTATGCTACATCTATGAACCATCTGGAGAGTTCTTTTATCTCTAAAGATTCGGCTACCCAAAGAGCAGGGCGTGCTGGACGTATGAGTAGTGGAAAATGTTATCGTATATGGCATAAACCAAAAATACTTATACAATCCACAAAACCTGAAATATTAAGGTCAGATTTGAGTTCTCTTTTGTTAGATTTATCTTTATGGGGAGTTGATGAGTTTAATGAACTAAAGTGGTTAGATGTTCCAAATGAGAAGATTATACAAGAGACAAAAGTAGTTCTCAATGAGTTACAGATGTTAGATGAAGATTTTCATATCACACAGTTTGGAAAAGATGCTATTGCTCTTGGATTACATCCTCGTTTTGCTTATATGATTTTAAAAGCAAATGATATGGGTTATGCTTATGAAGCTTCACTTTTATCAGCACTTCTTGGGGAAAAAGATATTTTTAAAAACTCTAGTCGAGATAGTGATCTGCTGAGTAGGTTTACTCATCTTTATGAGAAAGATTTTAACTCTATTTATATAAATATTTTTAGAGCTAAAGAGGTTTTAAAACAGGCTGACTTTTTTTACTCAAAGTTGAAAAAAATTAAAAAAGTAACTTCAAAGAAAACTTTTTTAGAGCAAGATATTATAGCTCCATTACTTCTTTTAGCATATCCCGATAGACTTGCAAAAAGAAGAGTGAAAAATAGCAATAGATATAAATTAAGTAATGCAAAAGGGGCTATCTTACATCAAGAGGACTCTCTTTTTAATGAAGAGTATTTAGTTGTTGCAAATTTGAATGCTAATGATAGAGAATCTTTTATAAATCTAGCTATGAGTATCTCTGTTTCTCAGATAGAGGAGTTCTTTTCTAAGTTGATTACAATAGAGCAGAGTATCTCCTACTCTAAAGAGAGTAAAAAATTTGAGTTACGAGAGAGTAGAACTTTTTTAAAATTAGAGTTAGAGTCTAAACCTTTATCTATAAATTCTAAAGTAGATATGAAAAAACTTCTTTTAGAACTTCTAAAAAAAGAGGGACTTGAACTTCTAACTTGGAGTAAAAAAGCTACAAGTTTAAAAGATAGAGTAAATTTTATAAATAAACACTCTCAAGAGAAACTTACAGATTTTAGTGATGAGCTATTATTAAATAGTGTAGATTTATGGTTAGAACCTTATTTAGATGGTGTTAGAACAGTCAAAGAGTTAGAGTCTTTAGATATTTACTCTATTTTACTTGGATTACTCTCATGGGAACAGCAACAGTTAGTCGAGAGTTTAACCCCCTTTAGTGTCAAAGTCCCAAGTGGTTCAAATATTTTTATAGATTATTCAGATATTGATAAACCTGCGATATTTGTAAAAATACAGGAGATGTTTGGACTTGAAAAGACACCAACAGTTTTAAAAAGTAGTATCGCGTTACAGATTCATCTACTCTCTCCTGCAATGAGGTCTATACAAATTACTTACGATTTAAGTAGTTTTTGGAGAAATTCATACTCAGAGGTTAGAAAAGAGTTACGAGGGAAATATAAAAGGCATTATTGGCCTGAAAACCCTTATGAAGCGATAGCTACTCAAAAGACTAAGAAACATTTGATGTAATCAATATGTAATTAAACATCACTATAATTTCATCAATTTAACAAAAAACAAGGAATTAAAATAATGAAAAAAATCGTTTTATCAGCATTAGCTGTTCTTACTCTTGGTACTTTAAGTGCAACTGCTAGTGAAGTTACACCTGTTTTTGCTAAAGCTTCTAAACTAAAATTTAGTGGTGTTCATTACTTAGGTTTTACTCAAAAAAATATGAAAGAGGGAACTGATACTGCTAATTTTGAGATTCGTCGTAACTACTTACAAGTAAAAGCTTACCTACTTGAAAACCCAAAATCTTACTTACGTGTAACTCTTGATACTGTTTATGATGCAAAACACGACGACCATGCAGATATATATGCAAAATATGCTTACATCTATTTAGCAGATGTTTTACCAAATACTGGTGTTGAATTTGGTATGGCTCATCGTCCTTGGATTGATTATGAAGAGCATCAAGGTTGGTGGATGCGTTCTATCTCTAAAGTTTTTGTAGAAGCTAGTGAGGCTGGTCATTTAACAAATTCTGCTGATTTAGGTTTTAACTTTAAAACTAAAACTCCATATTTTACATCTGAAGTAGGTGTTTTTAATGGTGAGGGTTATCATGGTACAAATGGTGATGAAGATGCTGGTGATGATTCTACAATAGGCGATGGTGTATCTGTTGAATGGAGATTTACGGGTGCATTAATGGGTAATGGAGAGATAAAAAGAAAAAATTTAAAAGATACATATTTTGATGCCTCTTTCTTTGGTCAATATAATATGGATAGCTCTAAAAATGAGGGTGAAACTTATAAAATATATGGTCTTCATACAGTTTATAATATGCCATCTGCTTTAATTTCTGCTCAATATATTTTAGCTGATAACGATAAAAAGAGTGATGACCATTTTAGTGGACAAGGTTTTTCTATTAATGGTACATACCGTTTTGGTGCAAAAAAAGAGTTTTCTGTAATTGGTCGTTATGATAATTGGGAAAATGAAGATTCTACATCAGGCGATATTACAAATACAGAAAATAACTTCATTTATGGTGTAGCTTGGCAACAAGATGCAAATATTAAATGGTTAGCTTCTGGTCAAACTTATTATGCAAGTGAAGATGATGCTAAAGATTATAGCTCTGCTATGATTACTGCTGAGGTTCATTGGTAGAGTGAAAATATTTTTATTTTTACTATTAATCTATTTTACAAATATTAATGCAGATGAGGCACAAGAGATTATAAAAAAACTTGACCAAAATATGCGTGGTGAAAATATTACTATGATTATGACTATGAAGGTAGTTTCTAAAAATCATACAAGAACGATGAAGATGCAGAGTTTTTCAGAGGGAACAAAAAAAAGCTTTACAAAGATTTTATATCCACCAAAAGATAGAGGTATAACTTTTTTAAGTCTAAACAATCAGATGTGGCAATATGTTCCAAAGATAGAGAGAGTTATAAAAATACCACCCTCAATGATGCTCCAAAATTGGATGGGAAGTGATATCACAAATGATGATATGGTAAAACAGAGTTCTATTGTAAAAGATTACGATGTTCGGCTTTTAAAAAAAGAGGGAGATATTGCAACAATAGAACTGACTCCAAAAGAGGAAGCTCCTGTTGTATGGGGAAAGATAGTTGTTGCAATAGATACAAAAACTTACACATCTAAAAAAGATATATTTTATGACGAAGATGGAATAGCTGTACGAGAATTTTTTTATAGTGATGTTGTAAAGTTTGGAAAATATTATATTCCTACCTATTGGAAGATACAATCTTTAGAGAAAAAAAATAGATATACAGAGATACTTTTAGAGGATGTAAAATATGATACTAAGATTTCATCTCGCTATTTTAGAAAGAGCGCTTTAAAGCGATTTTCAAGGTAATTGATTTGTTTAAGTTTTTTATAGTTATAATTGTTATATATAATTATAAGGGATAAAAAATGAGATTATTAACAACAGTGGCAATAGTATCTATTTTTACGATAAATTTATCAGCAGAATTTGGTTTTGGTGGTATGTTTGATAGTATGCAGGGTAATATGAACTCTATGCGTCAAAAGACAAGAGATATTTCTCAATCTGCTGTTGATGAAAGTAGTGAGGTATATGATAAAAATAAAATAAAAAAATATTCTAATCAAGATACTGATAAATCGGTATCTGATGATATTGTTAAAAATACGGTGAAAACTATTCCAAATGATGTAGATTCTGGAAGTTCGGACAAAAGTTATCTAAAACTTCAAAATAGGTTTGGGCATAGGGAATATTAGTATATTTTTTTAAAATTATTCAAAATTAGGGCATAATTACCGTATGTTAAATCTTGCCCTAAAAAACATACTATTCTACAAAGGTCGTTCTATAACGACATTTATCCTAACTTTCATATCTACTCTAATGTTCATAGTCTATGTATCCATAATGGATGGTTCACACAAATCTATGCTAGAAAATTCTCTTAAAATATATACAGGTGCGATAGAGATATATAAAAAGGGTTATCGTGATATTGGTGGAAATGAGTATCTAATTGATGATATAAAAACTATAACTGAAAAACTCTCTTTAGTGGATGGTATAGAAAAGTTTAGTGTGCGTTATGAGACTTATGGTCTTCTTTCCTCTAAAGAGCAATCATCCGCTTCAATGATAGTTGGAATAGAACCTGAAAATGAGAAAGAGATTAGTTCTATATATAAAGCTTTAACACAAGGAAAGTTTTTAAACACTAACTCTTCAAACTGTTTATACATGGGTTCTATCTTAATTAAAAAACTCAAAATAGTGCCTCTTATATAACTCTAAAATTAAAAGATATTGATGATGTAGATAGTGTAAAAGAGGAGATAAAAACTCTTTTAGATGATGATAGCTTAGAGATACTTACATGGAAAACTTTGATGAAAACTATGGTAGAGGCTATGGAGGTGGATAGTATCTTTGGATATATCTCTTTAGGACTTTTTTTAGTGGTCATCTTTTTTGTGATTATGATTTATGGTTTTGTGAACATTAGCTCTCGTATAAGAGAGTTTGGTGTTTTAGAGTCTATAGGGCTTAGTAACTTCAACATCTTAAAATTGCTTTTCTTTGAGATATTTATAATCACTTTTATCGCTATACTTCTTGCTACTCCTATCGCTTCTTATATCGCCTATTATTATAGTATCAATCCTATTGTAATAGATGGTATAAGTGAGATGTATCGTGATTATGGAATTGTCTCAGATGAAGTTCCTTTTAGTTTTGATGTTTTTACAATATTTTGGAATGTAATGGTGATATTTTTTCTTAATATATTAAGTATCATCTACCCCTATTTTTATATCCGTTCATTTACTCCAACACAAGCGAGTCGTCATGTTTAAACTCATACTAAAAATGGCTTGGAAAAACTCTTTTGTAAGAGTTTCTCGTACTCTGCTTGTCATCATAATGATAGGTGTCAGTATGAGTATGATGCTATCAATTCAAGGTATTTATGATGGTATGGTTGTGAATATGATAGATAAAAACAAACGAAGTGATAGCGGAGAGATAAGTCTCTATGCTAAAGAGTTTCGAGTTGAAAGAGATATAAAATATAGAATTCAAAATGCAGATGAGATAAAAAAAGAGTTGCAACTAAGAGAGGGAGTAAAAGCAGTTGTACTAAGAGTAAGTGCAGATGGTCTTATCTCAACCGCTAGAAAGTCATCTTTTGCATCTTTGATAGGGATAGATTTAGAGGATGAAGAGAAGTTTGGCACATTTAGTGAGTTTACAAAAGAGGGGAAAGTAGCATTTGAAAAAAGAGGTGCTGTTATAGGGATAGAACTTGCAAAAACTCTTAAAGTGAAAATTGGCTCAAAAGTAATCTTCTCAACACAAGATAGTAGTGGAGAGATAA
Source organism: Campylobacteraceae bacterium (assembly GCA_027065385.1). GTDB lineage: Bacteria > Campylobacterota > Campylobacteria > Campylobacterales > Sulfurovaceae > UBA1140. Next base: position 8,408 of record JAMOOP010000071.1, read on the forward strand.
ACTCAATAGCTCTTAAAATCCGAGCTATCGTTCAAACAACAAACATTCCATTAGATGCAGGTGCAATATATACAGATATTAAAAGAGTTCATAAGTTTTTATCGTTACCAAGTAGCGAGGTAACGCAGATAGCATTACGAGTAGAAAATGAGGAGATAGTAAAAGAGTTACAACTCAAATACAAAGAGTTAGAGGTAAAAACTTTTTTAGAACTCCAACCTATGATGTCGATGATGCAAGATATGGTTGTCATATTTAACTCAGTTACTTTTTTTATAGTGATGATAGTTGTCTTCATAGGAATACTTGGAGTAATGTATGTATCCATACTAGATAGAATCCGTGAATTTGGAATAATGATAGCGGTTGGAATGAGCTATAAATATATACGATTACAGATAATTTTAGAGTCTGTTTTTATTGGATTTGTAGGGTATCTTTTTGGAGCTGTTTTAGGTTTGATTTTTCTTCTCTATTTAAAAGAATATGGATTAGATTTGAGTTTATACTCCGATGCACTCCAAAGTTTTGGGATGGAAACAGTATTATATGCAACTATAAAGCTTTCATATTTTACGACTACATTTGTAGCGATAATGAGTGCTTCGATATTGAGTGTATTTTTACCGCTTAAAAAGATTAAAAATCTGAATCCCGTTGAGGTTATAAAAAGTGATAAATAGAACTGCTATAATACTTTAACAAATAATCTGTGGAGAAAGAAACAATGAACAATGAAGAACTTATTTTTAATCTTATAAACGATATTTCCTATCCATTCTTATTGCTAAAAGAGGAAAATAATTTTACATATAAACAGAGCTATTCAAATAGAATGATGCAAGAAGTTTTAATTAGTGCAAATATGTATGAAGAAAATATAAAAGAGGGAGACCTACTTTTTGAATTACTTCAAGAGTATAAAGATAATGAAACACAAGAGTATGTTTGTCATGATATTGAGATATTTCATTCTATTTATACACTTAATTTTAATAAAACTGATCAAGGTATTCTTATTATTTTTATTAAAACAAAAATGGAAATTTTAAATGCTATAACATTTAATGAAGTAAACGGTTTATGTAATGCTATTATTGTCATACTTGACTTAAATGGTAAAATTATTGATATGAATGAATGTTTTTTAAATTTTATTGCGATGAAGAAAGAGGATGTTCTTTCAAAAAGTTTTTTAAAAACATTTATACCAGGAGATATCAATATTTTAAATAAATATTTTAAAAATATTTTGTCTAAAGATGATTACCATCAACATTTTGTTACACCTTTAAAAAGTGCTGATAATAAAATTTATAAAATAAATTGGCAAGTTTCAAAAATTGTAAAACAGAATAAAGATTATATTGTAGCAGTTGGAAGTGATGTTAGTAAATTTCTTGATGAAAATAGTGACTTAAAACGTCAACTGACAAGTATTAAAGTGGGTTTTGATTATTTTCCATTTTCAATAGGCTATATGAACTCTAAGGGAAGATTTATTAAGATGAACTCTCGCTTTATGAAGATGTTTCGTATAGCAGAACTTACTTCTGAAACTACCTTTGATAGTATAGAAATTTTACATAAAAATATTGGTTTTAATACGATGAAAGAGAATATAGGTTTTCTTAATGAGATTAGTTATAACATAGGTACAGATTTTTCTCATCAATTTATGAAAATTAAGGTTGATATTCGTATGCTTAGTGGTAAAAAAGAGAGTTCAAAATTTTATATAGTTGTAGTGCAGAAGAGTACAAGTTAAAAGATATGATAGAGTTACGTAATGTCAATAAATATTTTTATAAAGATGAAAACAAAGAGATTCATGCTCTTAACAATATCAATTTAACTGTTAAAAATGGAGAGTTTACTCTTTTTAGTGGGGCTTCAGGATGTGGAAAGAGTACACTTTTAAATGCTATTGGTGCTTTAGATAGCATAGATAGTGGAGAGATATTACTTGATGGTGAAAATATTACTAAATTGAGTGAAAGTGAGAGAACCGCTTTACGTTTAAATAAGATGGGTTTTGTATTTCAAGCATATAACCTTGTTCCAGTTTTAACTGTGGAGGAAAATATCGGTTTTATTATGAGATTAAGAGGATTTAGTGATAGTGAAATAAAAAAACGGGTTTTAGAAGTAGCTTCTCTTTTAGAGATAAAGAATAAACTTCATTCTCTTCCTTCAACTTTAAGTGGAGGTCAGCAACAACGTGTTGCAGTAGCACGTGCAGTAGCTGCAAAACCGAAAATAATATTAGCAGATGAACCAACTGCAAATCTTGATAGTAAAAATTCTCAAATTCTTATGGATATGATGCAAACTTTGAATGAGAAAGAGGGCGTGACAATCTTATTTGCTTCGCATGATGAGTTGGTTATGCAAAGTGTAAACCGTGTAATTAAACTTGAAGATGGTGTACTTATTTAATGTTTAAAATAGCTCTTTTTATTGGGTTCTGCTTTTCATTTTTATTTGGAGAGTTTGAGTATAGCGTTGAGAACTCTAACTTGAGTGTCTCTCAAAAAGAGTATGTTTATAACTATAATAGATTACGTTTTCGTGGAGATTATGTTTATGAAAATCACTTTGTAACTATAATAGCTGATGGTGTAAACTATTTTGGACAAAGATATATAAATTCACAAGAATTTTTATATCTTAAACTTTTAAAATCAGATACTCCTAT
>JAMOOP010000072.1 GCA_027065385.1 Campylobacteraceae bacterium
CTAGTATTGAACAAACTGCTGTACTTATTGAAGAGATCTCTAGTGCTTCTTCGGAACAAGATACTGGTATCTCTCAAATTAACTATGCTATGACCTCTCTTGACCAAGTTACTCAACAAAATGCTTCCGCTTCTGAAGAGTTAGCTAGTGCTTCAGAAGAGATGAACTCTCAGGCTGAACAGCTTAAAGAACTTGTTGGGTTCTTTAAACTTAATATATAAAACTTTATAAAAGGATTAACTATGAACATCAAAAGTAAACTACTTATTTTATTTACTATATTATCTATATTTATTATAAGTGTAATTGGTAACAATATTTACAGTGTTTCTAAAAAACAAAATGAATTAAAAGAGGTAAAAAAGCTTAATGACTTATCTACCATATTAAGTAAATTAATTCATGAAACTCAAAAAGAGCGTGGAGCTAGTGCTGGTTTTCTTGCGTCTAAAGGTAATAAGTTTGAATCTATATTATCTCAACAGAAAATTGATACTAATAATAGATTAATTAAATATGAAAATTATATTAATAATATAAATATTTATCTCAATTCAAATGACCTTAAAAATGAGATAAAACTACTTTCTATATTTATATCTAATCTTGAAAATATACGTCAACAGATAAGTTCTCAAAGTATATCAGTTAAAAAAGAAGTGAAATTTTATACAGATATGAATAAACATATATTAAATATTACTGCTATAAATGCACGATTAAGTACAAATCAAAAACTAGTAAAATCTTTAAGTGCCTATACAAACTTTTTGAAATCAAAAGAGCGTGCTGGAATTGAAAGAGCTGTCATGAGTGCTACCTTTGCGTCTGATAGATTTGCAAGGGGTATTTTTGCTAAATGGAATAGATTAGTAGCAGAACAAACAAGTTATATCGATGCTTTTTTATCAATAGCTGATGATAATACAAAAAAGATTTATAAACAAACTATCTCTGATAGATCTGTGCGAGAGGTACAAAATATGCGAGATATTGCAATGAATAAAGCAAGTCATGGAAACTTTGGTGTTAAAGCTACCTTTTGGTTTACAACAATTACTCATAAAATAAATATACTCAAAAAAGTAGATGACAAAATTTCAGAACTTAATACAATTAAAATTCAAGAGCTTATATCACAAAATAATATAACATTAATTATAAATATTATCGCTGGTCTTTTTGCAATTATTATTATATTAGCATCACTATTTATAAATAAAAATATTTTAAGAGATTTAAAGTTATTAGAAATTGGTCTCAATAATTTTTTTAACTATCTCAATAAAATTGATTCAGATGTAGAGTCTATTGTTAAAAATTCTAATGACGAAATAGGAAAAATGATTGATACTATTAATCAAAATATTGCAACTACAAAAAATAATTTTGATGAAGATAATATAACATTTGATAATATTGTTTCTAAATTAGCTCTCCTTTCAAATGGGGATTTTGAGAATGCGAAAATAGATAGTGACTATACAGGAAACTATGCTCGTGCGAAAGATGCTATTAACAATACCATCACTAGTATAGAATCTGTTAGTCATGAGATTGCTACTGTTCTTCACAATTTAGATGAAGGACATTTAGAACATGAGATACAAAGTGATTTTAAAGGTGGTTATGCTCCTATTAAAAATTCTATTAACTCTATGAGTCAAAATCTTAGTTATGTTATTAAAATTATAGATAACTCTCTTCAAAAACTCTCTAACGGAGATTTAAACTATCAAATAGATGTTGTACTTCCAGGGGATTATGAACAACTTAAAGTTGCTATCAATAAAACTATTAATAATCTAAACTCTACTCTATTAAGTGTAAATGAATCAGTTGAACAAATATCTTCTGCTTCTGAAGAGGTAAGCTCTGCAGCCCAATCACTCTCTACTGGTGCAACTCAACAAGCTTCCTCTTTAGAAGAAACTACCGCTGCTATTGAAGAGATGTCTGGTGGGATTAGCCAAAATGCTGATAATGCTAGAAAAACAAATGAAATATCTACTAAAAGTTCTGCTATGGCTAAAGATGGTGGAAAAGCGGTTGAACAAACTGTTGAATCTATGAGAAATAT
>JAMOOP010000073.1 GCA_027065385.1 Campylobacteraceae bacterium
AGTTCATAATTGGAGCCAAACTATTTCACAATTAGCTATATTTTTTGAAGGTAGGCTGGATGAGTATTTAGAGTTGTAAAAAAATGTTACTAATGGTAGCTGACACAGAATTTTTTACGCTCTCGGAATTTTTAATGTAATTGAAAAATTACAATTTAGAAAACTACTGAAAACCATATTAATCTTTGGAATAGTTGCCCTGTGAATTTTTCCATTCATGGAAAATCTGTAACATATATCACCATCAGATGTTAGCCAAATTGAAGCACCATTTTTATCAATTATATTATTTTTTTTAGATATAGCAAAATAATAACCTACACTACTAAATACTCTTTTAAGCCAGTTATTTTGCATATAATAGATGTTATTATCAAGCTTTTTTCCATACTGAAAAAAACTATATACATCCTTTATTGGAATATCTCTTATCTCTAGCATTATTAGTACCTCACATTATTATATTTTAATTTTATATTTACTTATATTATGTCTAATAAAGCCAACAATTACTCATTTATTTTTTCAGATAATAATATCATTTGTTCATAGTACCAAATTATATTTTAAAACAATTTTTAATTTTGATATTTTTCCAACAAATCACTATACCATTGCATCATCTGTGTTCGTTCTTTTAAATAGATAGCTCTATTATAGGCTTGAGAAACAGATGAACCAACACTATGAGCTAGCTGAGTTTCTATTACATCATGGTTAAATTTCGCTGCTTCATGTGTGATAGTAGAAAATATACCTCTAAAACTATGTGCTACAATTTGTTCTTTTGTATATCCAAGTCTTCTTAATGCTCCAACTAATGCTGCATCTGATAATGTAGTTGTTTTACTTTTTGGTGATGGAAAGATATAACTATCTGGATTAGAAATATTTTTTGCTTCTTTTAATATTTTAATCACTTGTGTACTTAAAGGAACAATTAACTCCTTACGAGTTTTCATCTCTTTTGCAGGTATAATCCATTGTGCTGTATTAAAATTTATTTGTTCCCATTTTGCATGTCTAATGTTATGTGGTCTTACAAAAGTATGAGCTATCATTAAGAGTGCTAACCTTGTGCTATCGTGTCCTTGATATTCAGTAATGGCATTAAGTAAAATACCTAACTCTTTTGAATCTGTAATAATTGGATAATGAGCCTCTTTTTTCTTACCAAGTAAATCTTTAAGTGCAATATCTTTACAAGGGTTTCTTTCTATATCATCTGGAAAACTAGCCATACAAACTTGAAAACATCTACTTATAGAACTAAATACTTTTTTTGCACTCTCTTTTGCACCTCTCTCTGCCATAATATTAATAATACCAATAACATTTTTAGCTTTAATATCATTCATATACATATCTCCTATATAAGGATATACATCAGCTTTAAAACCTTTTAATACTCTAGTAAGATGTGTTTCTGTTACATCATCAGATACTTTTTCTAAATAGTATTCACTCCACTCTTTAAAAGTTTTTTCATCTTTTTTTACCTCTTGAAGTTTTTTAGATAAAAATGGCTCAATATTTTTAGCTATTTTTTCACGAGCTTCATCTCTTAAAATTCTTGCCTCTTTGAGTGATACTTCTGGGTAAGTGCCAAAACTTTTTTGAAAAGCTTTATTATTGAATCTATATCTAAACCTCCATCTTAATTTTCCTTTTATAGGTATCTCTATAGATAGACCATCAAAGTCAGATACTCTGTATAACTTATCTTTACTCTTAAGTGCTTTGAGTTGGCTGTTTGTAAGCATAATGTGTACAACTCCTTATAAATGATGTGTGTATTTTAATAGTTGTACAAAAAGTATAACATAAAAATATAGATAGTTGTACATATTTATAGTTAGTTGTAATTAGTAAAAAAAGAGAATAAACCTTATGAAGTCCTATTATGAGGGGTTAGAGTGTCTATTTTGTGAGGTTTGAAAAGTGTGTGATGGTGGAGACGTCCGGGATCGAACCGGAGTCCTGAAGCTAACGATCAGTGAAATCTACATGCTTAGAAAAGTTGTTTAGTTTAATCTTGCTTCACACAACTTGCAAAGTTACACAAGACGAGCCTC
>JAMOOP010000074.1 GCA_027065385.1 Campylobacteraceae bacterium
ATGAATATGGTAATAAGAGAGTTATAAATTTTACACAATACGAGAAGAAGTTCTACCCTTTGGTTATTGTTGATTAATTGGTTTTATTTTTGGGTAGGTACTTATTATACTAAACTTGTGTAAGAAACTCTAACATAGATTCCCTAAATGCTAATGATGATTTTTGCTCAAGTATATAATCCTCTTCAAATTGTTTGAAAAATAGTTTTATATCTTCTTTAAAAAATAATCTATACTTTTTATCTAAATTTATATTTTCAACAACATCTAAAGCTATATGAAACTGTTGTGCTATATATTTAAAATCCTCTTTTGAGTATTTTACTAAAAGGTATATAGCTAAGATTCTATATCTTTTATGTTCATCTTTAGTAGAGTTTTTTATAGTAACAGGAGTTATACTAAAAGCTTTTTTAAAATAACTAAGTAACCTTTGAATAGAGAACTGTTTACGAAAGTATAACTCCATACTCTCAAATCTATTTTCTAAAATAGAGTTCCATATATCTTGATACTCTTTTATTTTAAAGTTGTAATCATAGTAGATCATCTGTATAACTCCAATTATTTTGTTAAAATATTACACTCTAGTTACGACAACTTTATGTCTTGTTTGTATAATTTAGAATCAAATTATCATCTTTTTGAAGAAGATAGATTTCTAAAAAAATATCATTAATTTTATACTTACCTACACTTACTCTTTTTATAAGTCCCATATCTTCAAGAGATGAGTGAACATTATATAGTGTTTTACTATCAAGATTTGATTTTGTATTATTTGCTATGGAGTATAAAACATCAAGGTTATGTTTTTTTTGTTTTGATTTTGAGATTAACTCCTCTATATATGCTTTGTTGTTTGTTATAACATCTACTAGAGTATTATAAACATCCTCTTTATTTAAGATAGTTGTCTCATTGGCTAGTGCATTAAAGTAAAGTTTTTGAAGTAGTTGTAGTGAATAGTCTGGATGCCCTTTTAGATACTCTAAAACCTCTTTTAATCCATCTATTTTGATAGATTTAATTTGAAATACTTTTTGAGCATAATCATATAGTTCATCTATATCAAGTGGTGGAAGCTCTACAATAGTCGCAAAATGGAAAAAAGCAGAAGTTTTATGTTCAAATATTTTAGTCATTATAGATTCTATACTTCCTAAAAATATATAGGTAACATTGTTATGATGTTGCATAACTGATCTTGATTTATCTAGTATATCAGGTGATGCTATTTTTAGTATATCTTGAAACTCATCAAAAGCAAGTTTTATATTTATATTTTTTTTTATAGCAATACTATTTACAACATCTAAACTATGTAAAAAATATTCAACTTCATCTATATTATTTTCTTGTGATATTTTTATAGTCACTTCTGCTATATCATCAAGTTTTATGTTTTGTATAGACTTTATCAAATCAAACATAGAATTCTTTGCTTTGTATAAAAAGTTATCAATAGAGGAGATTTTATAAGCACTATCTATAATCTTATTTGCTAAAGATTTAAGAGAACTAACTCTTTTTACATCAATATAGATAAACTCATACTCATCCTTATTTTCCAACAAATGTTTAACGATAGATGTCTTACCAAATCTTCTTGGAGCTTTTATCATAAAAGATTGATTCTGCTCTATATATGTTTTAAAAAGTGGTAGATGTTTTTTTCTATCTATAAAATCTTTACCTGTTACAGGGTTTCCAGTTTTAAACATCAATCAACCTTTATCTATTTTAAATAAGTAAAATTATATCTATATATTTAATAGATGTCAATTCTGATAGATTATTATATCTAGTTTTTTGATAGATACTTAGTTATATAAAAAGAGATAAATCTAATTCTTTTGTTGTCCAGTTTCACCACATTATGGTTGCCTAATTTCAAATATATAAAAGCGATAGCTTAGAAACATAATAGTAAGATCTTAGTTACCAAACAAAGGATTTTAAATATGTCACAAGTCTATCACTCTAATGCTAGAACGAACCAGCATACAAGAGGAATTATACAAGAATCAGAATTAACAAATGTTGAATTAGCTAATAGAT
>JAMOOP010000075.1 GCA_027065385.1 Campylobacteraceae bacterium
TTTTGTTATAATATGTGAAATTATAGCGTTTTTTTATTATATATAGATTAAAGTAGGAGTATATTTATAGCTTTATTTCTTAAATATCATTATTTTTTGCTACTATTGAGATAAATATTTAAGACCAACATTATATAATCTTGCAGAGTAATAAGATAACTGTTTAACAATTTCAAGCTTTTTAGAACTGAGTTTTAATCGGTTCTTTTGAGTTAGTATTATAGTTTTCATAATAAATATTATATAATAATTATTATGTTATGTCAATAACAAATTAAAATAAAGGAGAACGGCTCTTTTCATCGTCCTTTTGTGCTTTGCACTTTCTTTGAGAAAGGACGATGTTTTTAAGCCTAAAATACTTAATGAAATATCGTACTACATTAATATTGTCATCTATTTTTTTTATTGGTTGTGCTGAAAAACATCAAATTAATATAGGGGAGATTACACTAAGTAATCAGAAAAATAGAGAAGAGTCTGTTGCAAAAGATAGATATATGTCTTTTACACAAGAGTATTATGATAATAAAAAGTATCCAGTAAGTGAATACTGTGATGATAAAAGAGCAATACTTACAGATGATAAATTCTCTACAGAGACATATCTAAAAATAACAAATGAAAGAACAAAACAGAACCGTGTAGGTAAATATCCTATATGGTTTTTAGTAAATGATGATGCTAAAAATATTCAATGTGTAAAAAAGAGTGCAAATTTTATTAATGAAGAGCCATTTGTAGTAAGCAATAGCGATAAATTAACTCTAAAACTACTACAAAAAAATCAAGAAGAGAAAAGAGTTCCTATTAGAGAATTGGGTGTTTTGATTGATTTTATTGGTTTAGTAGTTCCTCAAACTGCAAATTTTTTATTAAAAAGCAATAATATTATAAAAGACCCAAGAACAAGAGACTACTTAGATACTATGGAAAACGCTTTTAAAAATGGTGATTTAGATGGTACAAAAAGTAGAGATTTTACAACTAAAACAGCCTCTATTAAAGTAAAACTTTTTGTTCCACAAGATGATTTAAAGAAAAAAGAGTTAGGTTATATTCTTTTAAAACCAAAATATAGAACTACTCTCTCAACAGTTGATATAATTAAAGGTGTCCCAAACTTTAAATATATATTTACAAGCTCCGACCCTAGAATACAAGATATTATGAACTATCAATTAAAATCAAAGGGGCTTACTGTAAAACAAGAGGTTGATAATTTTAAACATCTAGCAGATGAATATATTATAGATGCTTTAAGTACACTTAATGTTCACCTTCTAAATCGTTTTACAAGTTATGATAGAGGGTTAGTTTTAGCTTTAGCTTTAAGACAAAGTTCACTCTATAGAAAACTATCAAGAGCAGTAAGAAGAGGAGATGTAAAGAGAATAGAAGAGTATATGGAGATATTAAACAGTAAAAATAACCCTCTTCATGACTTAAGCAAACTTCTAAATCTAACTGGAATTGAGTATTATAAATTAATGTATAATGCAAATAGATTAATTAAACATACTCAAACAACAGAGGCACAAAGAGTAAAAGAGCAAGAGAGACTAAAAGAAGAAGAGACAAAAAGACAGATAGAACTTCAAGGAATTGAAAACTTCTTAAGACCAGTTGCTAGATGGAGTTATATTCCACAGATGTTTTCAAAAAATGCTAAAGTAATAGATACAGAGGGAAATAGCTATACAATAAGCGACCTACAGACTAAATATAATAGAAAAGATAGTGTACTCTCTTATGGTTGTTATACAAATTTACAAAATAGAATTCATGGTGTAAGTGTTCAAGATTATTTAATTCACCCAAACTATACAAATGGAATAAAATATAACTATATGGCAATATCTGTAGATAGAAACAGAACAATTAGCACATTTCTTTATAATTTTAATTCAGATAATAATCTAAAAATACAAAATATTTTAATAGATAAAGATGGATATTTTATTATGAAAAATAGACTAAAAGAGGTTATAAACACTAAGAGAGCTAAGATGTGTTATAGGGATATTATATCTAATTTATAACATAAGTACCTATCCAAAATTAATTTCATAAGCTTTATCTGAACCATAAGAACAAAGAACTTTATCAATATAAGTACCTATCCAAAAGATTATTATATTATGTCAGTTCATCTTTTAGCACAAGCTGTTAGAAAGAGCTATTATAGAAGATAGAGGTTAACTAACCTCTTTTAAATAACTCATAGCAGTAGCAATTAAATCATCATCATCTCTACTAAAAGATTTTAATACAACTCTAGCTCTATTATCAGCAAACTCTATAAAAACTCTCTCTTTTGCATTTGCTATTTTGGTTATTTTTTTATCTCTTGCTAGAACTTTCATAACCATTACATCTATAAACTGTCTTGAAGTTACATCTAGTTTTCCAAATCTATCTGCTATCTCTTTTTCTATCTCATAAATTTCAGCTGTTGTTTTAGCTTGTGATAGTCTTCTATATAGTTCTAATCTTAATCTATCTTCTTCTATTAACTCATCATTCAGATAGGCATCAATAGTTAATTTTATATCAACTTGAAAATCTTCATCTTCCTCTTTACTCTCTCCACTAAGCTCTCTTATGGCATCTTCTAACATTCTAAGATATAAAGAGTAACCTATCTGTTTTATATGTCCAGATTGAGCCTCTCCTATAATATTTCCCCCACCTCTTATTTCTAAATCGTGAAATGCTAAAACAGCCCCACTTCCTAAATCTGAATGTGATTCTAGTGCTAAGAGTCTCTTTTTAGCATTTTCACTTAGATTATCTTTATCTTCTACCATAAAATAACAATACCCCTCTTTTCCTCCTCTTCCGACTCTTCCTCTTAATTGGTGTAAATCGGCTATTCCAAATCTATCTGCACCATCAACTATCATTGTATTGGCATTTGGAATATGAATTCCAGACTCTACTATAGAGGTTGATAACATAACATCATACTCTCCCTCTTCAAATTTCATCATATCTTTTTCTATTACGAGAGCTGATATTTTGGAGTGTAAAACTGATATTCTAAGTTTTGGCATAAGTTTTTGGAGTACTTCTTTTTTATGCTCAATCTCTGCAATAGAGTTAAATACATAAAAAATCTGTCCTCCTCTTCTAAGTTCTCTTGTTATTGCCTCTTTAATAATCTTTTTATTATAACTTTTAACAAAGGTTCTAACACCTTGTCTATCAATAGGTGGAGTTAAAATTTCAGAAAATGTTTTTACTTTTGATAGTGCCATATTAAGGCTTCTTGGAATTGGAGTTGCTGACATTGAAAGAAGATGCACATTTACAGCTATCTCTTTTAGTGCCTCTTTCTGTTTTACTCCAAATTTATGCTCCTCATCTATAATAATAAAAGCTAATTTTTTAAATTTAGCTTTTAAAAGTGCATGAGTTCCCACTACCATATCTATACTACCCTCTTCTAAACCTTTAAGTAGTGCTGTTTTCTCTTTTCCTTTTGTAAATCTATCTAATTTTCCTATTTTTATATTATACTCTTTAAATCTCTCCTGCATACTTTTAAAGTGTTGAGAACTAAGCAGAGTAGTTGGTGCTACTATCATAGATTGATACCCATTTTTCCATGCTATAAACATTCCATTCATAGCAACTTCTGTTTTACCAAATCCAACATCAGCAGATAAAAGTCTATCCATCATTTTACCACTACTCATATCTTTTAGCATACTATTAATAGCCTCTTCTTGGTCTTGGGTATGGATAAATCCTGCATTACTCATAAAGATTTGATGTTCTATTAAATCTCTTTTTAAAATAATCCCTTTTTTCAGATGTCTTTGGGCTGATATATTAATAATCTGTGATGCAATAGCAAAGAGTTTCTCTTTTACTTTACTTTTTAATCTTTTAAAACTGGCTTTACCCATTTTATCTAAAATAGGTAATCCTCCACTATCTGCCACATATCTATCTATTACATTTAGGTTCTCAACAGGAATTAAAAGCATATCTTCATTTTGATACTCTATTAAAACAAACTCCCTTTTTGAACCTAATACTACTCTTCTCTCAACTCCTCTAAATAGTCCAACTCCATGATTTTCATGAACTACAAAATCACCAACTTTAAGTTCATCTAAAATAATAGATGCCTTTTTGACTCTTTTTCTTTTAGCCTCTTTATTTAGAGAGATTATTACCTCTTTGTCCGATATTAGATTTACTATAATATCTTTATATACTATATTAATATTTTCAAATGACTCTAACTCACTACCTCTAATAACAGACTCATTTTTAGCAATAATGGTTATCTTTTTATAACTATTTGATTTTATAATAGCATTTGGGTTAATAACCTCTAACTCTCTAAACTCTTTAGCATAAGGCACTATAGGCAGATTAAAATTATCTTTAGAGATTAATGGAGTATCTAAGCTATATATCTCTTCTAACTCTTCATTTATATTAGAAAGCAGTATAGGATTAAATAGATTTAAATAGTTTTCTCCTAAATTATCTAAATACCAAAAACCTAAACTATCTATATCTTTTATAAAAGTATCTAATTTACTTAAATTTACTCTTTTTTGCCAACTATTATATTCACTCTCTTCTAAAGCTAATTTAGCAGGAATTATATCTATTCTCTCTAACTCATCTTTTTTACTCTTTTGTGTATCAATAGAAAATTCTCTAATAGACTCTATCTCTTCATCAAACAGAGAAATTCTATATGCACTATATCCACCCAAAGGAAAAATATCAATAATATCACCACGAAAAGAGACTTCACCCTTTTGTGTAACTATATCCACAAAACTATATCCCCAATGGTAGAGTCTATCTTTTAACTTATTTAGATTAATAGTTGAAGCAAATTCAAGCTCTATTTTAGAAAAAAATTTCTCTTTTGGAAGATGAAATAAAAGTGTACGAATAGGAGAAATTAAAAGCTTTTTATCTTTACAACTAAAATATTTATAAAGAGCTTCAAGGAGTTCATAAAATTCCATTTGAAAGGAACGCAAATCATCACCAAAAGAGAGTCTTAAATCAGGAAGTATAAAAGATTTATAATGAAGTAAAGTAGAGGTATCAGCAGTTTTTATAGCCTCTTTATCATTTTTACAAATGAGTAGAAGCTTATTAGAAGAGGTATCTTTATTTAAAAGATACTCATATATATCGTTTTGTCTCATTTAAATATTATTTAGTATCCTATTTTTTTAGGTTTTACAATATGAACATCTTGCATATTATCTGGTGTTACTCTACCTGAAACTATTTTAGTCTCGCCCTCAAATACAGCATTTGGCTCAATTACAATATTATTTACAACTACATCACCATAAACTTTACCATAAGGCATAATATCTATAACTTCACCTGTAAAATTACCTCTAAATTCACCTGAAACTAGTAGTTTTTGAGCTTGTATCTCACCCATTACTCTACCACTTTTTCCAACGACAACTTCACTACGAGATAGAATATTACCCTCAAGTTCCCCATTAATGAGAATATTTCCATCACATCTTATCTCGCCCTTTATTGCTGTACCTGGGGTGATGATACTTGCCGAATTCATCTGTACCGTTTTTTTCTTTTTTTTACCAAAAAAAGCCATTGTTTCTCCTTATTGAAAACTCACTTAATAGTGAATATTATAGCCAATTATTATTTATATTTGAAGTAAATTTTTTTTAATAAAGCTCTCAACTATAAAAAATAGACCAAATAGTATATATTTTTAATTTTTTTTAACATTTTAAAACATTTCAGATTTTATAGATAATTCTCTTAATTTTTCTTTTATTTCTTTAAAATCTATATCAATAATAGAGACAATATTATTAGTACTATTAAGATTTAATAAACTCTTTCCCTGGTTTCCAGTCAATATAGACACTATCTTTAAAATCTAATCTAGGTGCTTTTATAAAAACAGCTTTAAAAGGTTTATCGCTAGTTTTATTAAAGTAGTGTGCTTCTCCTTGGCTACATATTAAATAGTCTCCTGCTTTTAAAGCTACTAACTTCCCATTAACCCAAGCATCACACTCACCTTCAAGTGCTAAAAAAGACTCCTCTTGATATTCATGTTTATGACATGGGTGTTCTTCATTTGGAGTAATTACCACTATTCCCATATCGACATTGGTTGTTCCATCTGTTAAGTATTTTGGTTCATGAGTTTTAAATCTATATTCATCTTTATTTTCATTTGTTAAGTGCATTTTTTATCCTTTTTTAAACTGCTGGTGCTTTCCACATTGAGGTGGTTAATTTTCTATCTACAAGTTTTAACTGCTCTTTATAAATCTCTTGCCAATTCTCTTTTATATCACTATATTTTTGATAGTTTTGGATATTTGGTTCAATCTCTCTATCCCACTTTACCAATTTTTTAGAAGCTTCCTCTATAGAGCTATAAACTCCTAAAGCAACACCACAAAGCATAGCACCACCTAAAGAAGTTGCCTCTTTTACTACGGGGATTTTAACTCTTTTTCCCGTACTATCTGCTAAAATCTGTGACCACAATTTCCCTTTACTAGCTCCACCTGCAAATGTTATAGTATCACTATTTACTTCTGAAAACTTAGAGATATTTTCTAAATTAATACTACTTACAATACAAGCATTCTCCTCTAAACTTCTAAACATAGAGGCACGATTACATATATTTGGGTCAATAGATAGGTTTATAAAAGATGGGGAGGCGTGATACCACTTTCCATATTTCATAATATCACTAAAGATTGGAACTATTCCATAAGAGCCAATAGGTATATCTTTAGCTTTCTCTTCTAATATAGTGTAAACATCAACCCTCACGCATACTAGAAGCTGTAATAGCTTTTATCTCCTTAGCATCTACAAACTAAGTTCCAATTATTTTTAAAATCAAAACTCATAGAGTTTTCAATTCCATCTTCACTTAAATGAATCCACTCCTCTTGTGCTACCCCTAACTGATTACCTAACTCATTAAATATTACAGCTCTTACACTTCCTGTTCCTGCATCTATTGTCATAAAATACATACTATTTTCCTTGAAGTTTCATTTGCTCTAACTCCCAATATTCCATATAGAAGCTATCCTCTTTACTAATACTTTTATATCCCCCAAATCTTTTAGCATCTATCATAGCTTTTATAGTGTGATTATTTATATCTTCTATAATCTTAGCCTCTTTATCATCTCTTCCAAAACTAATAGTTCCAAAATCTTTTAAAACAGCCCAGTTTGGAGCAGGATTTAACATAACCTCTTCACCACTACTATACTCTTCAAAGTACTCTATATAATCTTGGATATATCTCTCTAACTCTTTTTCATAATCATCTTCAAATATAATAGGAACTCTTTTTGTTCTTATTATATGTTCAGGAGTTAAAACACCCTTTTGACTAAGTTCCGTATCCTCTTTTGATGCAAATCTTCTAGCCACTGCTGATTGATTTACTCTCATTACAATATCATGACCTTTAGCCTTAGATACAATCTCTTTTATCTTAGTTAAATTATGCTTTTTTTTCTTTTTAGATTTTTTAATATATCTTTCAGCCATTGATACAGCCTCTATCATATTATCATAGCTCTCTTTTGCACTATTAGCAAATGTAAAAATGCCGTGATTGTGTAAAATAATCCCCTTTATACTATCCCAATCAATCTCTTCAGTCATATTATATACCATTTTAGAGAGTAAAAATCCTGGCATAATATAGGGTACTATTAAATAATCTTTATAAATCTCCTCAATTAGCTCCTCACCTCTATTTGAGTTTGATATAGTAACCATTGCATCGGCGTGTGTATGGTCAACAAATTTATAAGGTATCAGTGCATGTAGTATTGCCTCTATTGATGGATTTGGAGCATTTTTATCACTAAGAGCCTCTTTTTGATACTTTACCATATCACTATCACTTAATCTCTCATTAGATAGAAGTTTAATTAGTTCAATGGTTTTAACGGGAGAAAATCCCTCTTTTTCAATAGTAGCTAAATCCCAACCACTCCCTTTAACATAAAGTATATCATCTATCTTAACAGATGTATTCCCTCCACCATGTAAAACTAAACTACTATTACCTCCTAAAAGTCTTGATGTATATACTCTTAACTCTAAATCGTTTAACTCTTTTGCTATTTTTGTACTATATAAATTTTTCATAGTGCGATTATAGCAAATATAAAATTTATGGACTCTTTGAAATATTTATATAAAAATGATTATCATCTAATTAATATTTAAGTTGATATTCATTATCATTCTCCTATAAAAACAGTAAGGGGTTATAAAAATGATAAAAATGTCATTAATAACACTACTATTTAGTAGTGTGGCATTAGAAGCTTCTAGTTTAGAAGAGGCATTTAAAAATGCAAAAGTAGATGGATATATAAGAGGTGCATATCAATCACATAATATTAAAGATAATAAAACATATACTGATGGTGCTATAGGTGGGAAACTTCATATAGAAACAGCACCAATATCTAATATTAATGCAGGAGCTAGTTTTTATACCTCTAATAGAGTAAATTCTAGTGATAATAGAGGTTTAGTTCCATTTAGAGGAGAAGATAAAAGCTCTTATTCTATTTTAGGTGAAGCTTATTTAAAGGGTGAATTGGGAAATAATAGTTTATTAAAAATTGGTCGTCAAGAGATAGATACACCATTTGCTCAAACTGATGATATTGGAGTAGTTCCTAATACATTTGAAGGAGCAGTTTTTACTAATAGAGATATAGAAGATACTACTATATTTTTAGCTCAAATTCAAAAAATGGCGGGAGTTGATGCTGAAACTGTTGATAGCTTTACTAAAATTAATAAAAATAGAGGTATGCAAAGTTTAGGAGTAGTTTATAAAGGATTTAAAGATTTATCTATATCTGGGTGGTATTATAATTTAGATAGAGCTGAAATATCATCTATATCTTATTTAGAAGCTATTTATGAAAACTCTTATAATAACCTCTCCTATGGTTTTGGGGTTCAATATGCTAATGAGATTTATAAAGAAGATAAGAATAGTAATATATATGGAGTAACTCTTAGTGGAGGAGTTGATAGTATAGGTTTAACCCTATCATCTGCTTATACAAAAGTTAATGGAAATAGAGCAAATAGTGGTTTTGGAGGAGGTCCATTTTTTTCAAATAGTGAATATTTAATTATTGATAATGCAGGAGCTAATGGAGAAGCTTTTTGGTGTGGATTGGAGTATGATGCTACCCATATAGGGTTTGATGGATTAAATATTGGGTTAGGAGAAGTTATATTAACAACTAAAGATAATAAACAAGCTACAGAGATAGATTTAGTAGCAAGTTATGATATAGATAAAAATATAGAGGTACATCTAATAGCTTCAAATTTAGATGGAGATAGTGTTAATGAAGATAATGCAAAACATATTAGAGTTTTTGCAAATTATAACTTCTGATTAAGTTGATATTTACTATCATTTGCACAATTTTAAAATAAGGGATAGATAATGAAACTTTCAGAATTAAAAAAGGGTGATAGTGCCTTGATAAAAAAAATAGATACAAATGAGGCACTTAAAACAAGATTAGCCTCTTTTGGTGTAGTAAGAGGAAGTGAACTTACTATTGAGGCGTGTTCTATGGGGAAAAAGACTATGGAGATATTGGTTGATGGAACACTTATTGGACTTCGTGGAGATGAAGCAGAAAAGATAGAGGTAGAGAAAATATAATGGATACTATAAGAATAGTCTTAGCAGGTCAACCAAATGTAGGTAAATCTATGCTAATTAATGCTATGAGTGGCTCTAATGGACTAAAGGTTGGAAACTTTTCAGGGGTTACTGTAGAAAAAACAGAGGTATGTTTTGAACACCATTGTCATCAATTTGAGATGGTTGATTTACCTGGTACTTACTCTATTAGAGGTTTTTCACAAGAGGAAAAAGTGGCTCATAACTATCTTCAAAATGAAGAGTATGATGTTATTATTAATGTTTTAGACTCAACACATTTACAAAGAAATTTACTTTTAACACTAGAGCTTTTAAAACTTAATAAGAAAATGGTTTTAGCTTTAAATATGGCAGATGAGGCTAAAAAAGAGGGTATAGAGATAGATGTTAAACAGATTGAAGCTATTATTGGTGTGCCTGTTGTTTCAGTTTCAGCTAATACTAAAATGGGTGTGGAAGAGTTACTTGAAAAAATTCATGAGGTAGCAGATAGTCCAAAAAGAGAAGACTCTAATATAGTCTATAGTGATGCTGTAGAGGAGGAAATTTTAGAAATTTCTACCTTTTTAGATGATAAAGGGTTTAAGATAAGAGATTTATCTAGTAGAGAAGTAGCTATTAGATTACTTTTTGAAGATAAAGATTTATATAAAGAGTTGCACGATGAGCCTATTATGATGGAGCTTCAACCAATTCTTCTAAAAAGTCTTCAGCATATATATACTCACCATGAGACAAAAAATATTACAGAGATTAAATATAATGAGTATAATGCAATAGCTCGTGGTATTAGAATGGAAACAGTACAGTGTGGACGAAATAGAGGTGGGAAAAATAGAACTAAAAAAATAGATGATATATTAATTAATAAATATTTAGGAATTCCTATATTTCTTTTTTTAATGTGGGGTTTATTTCAATTAACATTTGAACTTGGTGCAGTTCCTATGGAGTTTATTGATGCAGGAGTTAGTGCTTTTGGTGATTGGATAGGTTCTACTATTTCAAATGAATTTATGCGTAGTGTAATTGTAGATGGAATTATAGCAGGGGTTGGGGCTGTACTTCTATTTTTACCTAATATTATTATTTTATATATTGGTATAGCTCTACTAGAGACTACAGGTTATATGAGTAGAGTTGCTTTTTTATTAGATGGATTTTTTCATAAATTTGGATTACATGGTAAGAGCTTTATTCCCCTAGTTACTGGTTTTGGTTGTTCTGTTCCTGCATATATGGCAGCAAGAACTCTAAAAAGTGAAAAAGATAGATTGATTACTCTATTTATTATAGGTTTTATGAGTTGTGGGGCTAGACTTCCTATATATGTACTTTTTACAGGAGCTTTTTTTGGACAAGACCAAGCAGGAAATATGCTATTTGTTATTTATATATCAGGTGCATTATTAGGACTTGTTATGGCAAAAGCTTTAAGAGTATTTGTATTTAAGGGAGAAGATGAACCTTTTGTTATGGAGATGCCAAAATATCGTCTTCCATCACTTACACTTATGTGGCATACAGTCTATAATAATGCAAAGAGTTATGTAAAAAAAGCAGGTACTTTTATTTTAGGGGCGTCTGTTCTTATATGGGTTTTAGCAACATATCCAAATCAACCTATTTTAGAAAAAGAGTATAAATCAAAAATTGAATTAATAAAAGATACTAAAGAGGTAATAAAATTAGAAAATGAGTTAAAACTAAAAAAATTAGAAAATAGTTATTTAGGTCAAATAGGAAAAGCTAGTGAGCCATTTTTTGCTCCTCTTGGATTTGATTGGAGAATGACAGTAGCATTAGAGGCAGGGTTAGCTGCTAAAGAGGTAGTAGTTTCAACTTTAGGAGTGCTTTATGCTATTGGTGATAATGTGGATGAAAATAGTAATGCATTAGCAAATGAGTTAAAAGCAAATGTATCTTTTGCATCAGCTATGGCGTTTATAGTATTTGTTATGATTTATTTACCATGTTTAGCAGCTTCTATGGTATTTGCTAAAGAGGCAGGAGGATATAAATATTTAGTCTATCTTTTCTTCTTTACTACAGTTACAGCTTGGATTTTAAGTTTTATTACTTATCAAATTTTGGCATAGAGGATTTACTCCTCTACCTAATAGATTATTTTACTTTTCCACCCTTAGCTGATTGAATAGAGTTTATATAGCTATAATCTATTTTTATATCTGCTTCTTGTGGAAGATGTGAAGTTAATCTTTTTATCATTCCTTCAAAATCTTCAAATAGATAATTTGCCATAGAACCTGGTATTGGATTTATCTCATTTAATAAGACTTCTCCATTAACTACAAAAAAGTCACATCTAATAATAGCACCCTCAAATAGTGAACTATAAACTTTTTTAAATGACTCTTCTATATCTAATTTTAACTCATTTGAAATATCTGCACTACCAACTTTTCCATCTCTTGAAAAGTCTAAATATTTCTTTTCAAAATCTAAAAACTCCTCTTTATTTGGCTCTTCTATAATAGATAGCTCAAACTTATCACTCTTACACCCTGCTAAGTTATACTCTTTTACTCCATCTATAAAAGGCTCTATTAAAACTTGATTATCAAACTCAAATGCAACATCTAAAGCATAATCTAACTCATCTGCACTCTTTACAATAGATACTCCAATACTACTTCCAAGTCTAACAGGTTTAATAATTACAGGATACTCTAAATTAATATCTCTACTATCACTAGAATTTAAAAGAGTGTAAGGAACAACCCCAACACCTATGCTTTTAGCATAAAGTTTAGTATAAAGTTTATTATAACTTAAAACACTAGCATCAACTCTAGGAGATATATAAGCAATATGGTTAAATTCTAGTAACGAAGCTACTTTTCCATCTTCTCCATCTCTTCCATGTATTAAATTTAAAATAGTTCCAACTTTTTCATCTTTTAATCCAAATAGACTCTTTGAAGCAAATCCATTCTGTTTTAATATAAGCTTTTTATCTTTTTTATATGCACCAGTTGAAAAGTGATTTGATTTCATATTTTTGCTATCTATTAAATAAAACTCTCTATTAGCATCACAAAAAATAAAAGAGAGAGAGAAATTTTTTAAAACTTTTTTAACTGTTATTGCTGATACTATACTTATCTCATGTTCAAAACTAGAACCACCAAATAAAATTGCTAAATTCATATTTATATATACCTTATTAATAATTTTTTGTATTTTATCTTTATTTCTCTTAAGAGATATAAGATATTTCATCAAACTAATTTATCTTCTTTTCTTTTTGTATATTAAATAGTGCAATTAATAGTGTAACTTCAGTATACTTTTTGCTAATTTAAATTTAAATTTAGATATTATATATTATAATTAATGAGACTTTAATATAAAGGGTATTCTATGAAACCAGTTACAAAAAAAATCTTATCATTATCTATAGTCCCTTCTATCTTTTTATTTAATGGTTGTAGTGCATCTTCAAATGCAGAGATAGTAAATGTCTCTAATATTCATACATATAATGAAAATTATGGAGTTATTCCAAATCCAGAAGCAGATAAACAGTTACAAGAGGAGATATTAGCACAAAATAAGCCAGTAGAGGTAGAAATTCCAAAATCAGATGACCCTACAATTACAACTGAACTTAAAATTGACCCTGAAGCTGTAACAGCAGATAAACTTATTATTCCTGCACCTATAATTACATATAAGTATATGGACGACCCTAAATTTTATACTGAAAATCAGATAAAAAATAGGGAGTAATTTAAAAAATAATTTTAAGGGATTAAGAGAGTCATTCCTGTATATATAATATAATTTTCTTTAATCTTATCTTTATTTGCTTGATATATTTTGGTATATTTACTAGCATCATCATAATATTCCAAAGCTAAACTAGATAAGGTATCTCCATATTTAACTTTAATATTTTGGTTTATAGTAATTTCTGTACTATTATCCTCTATTTGTTTATTTTTTGATTCATCTTCTATAAGTATTTCTATCTCTTTTTCAATCTTACTTTTATCTTTTTCAGCTTCAGCTACTATATTTTCTAAATCAGCGATATTTACTTTATCAATATCAAGTGTTCCTATAAGTCTTTCATCATTATTTTTATATTCATTTTCTTTATAAGATGATACTATTTTCTCTAATTTATCTATAATTTTATCTCTAATAGAGACTATATTAATAATATTTTTTTTAGATATATTTTTATCATTTTTTAGACTTTTATTCTCCTCCATAATAGATGTTAAAATATCATCTGTAGATGTTATCTTTTGTCTATTATCTTTAGATGAACTATCACAGCCATTAAATATTAATACTCCTAAAAAGCTATAAATAGCAACCTTTATTATTTTTTTATGCACTTTTTCCCCTTTTACTTATAGTTCATTTGTTAAAAAGATACTAAAATATAACCCTCTTAGAGGTTTTAATAGCTCTTTAATCTGCTCTTTTGATAGAGTACCATTTTTTGAAGCCTCTATAGTTGCTTTTATACTATTTAATCCTTCTAAAATCTTTGACTTATATGGTACAGATGGTGCTTTAGATATTTTTTCTATAAGAGCATTAATTAACTCTTTTTTTACCAACACTTTTGTATCTTCTCTATTATATTTTTTATTTAGACCCTCAACTACTAATCTGTAATCTTCTAATAATAGACCTATATTATATGATAACAGTATATTTTTTTTATCATTATCTATATCTGTACTCTTTATATAACTATATATATCTTTATACTCTCTTACTATATTTAATAGAGAGTTGGATAGTTTTCTATCTTCTAAATCTCGTAAAAAATATACATCTGCCATCATAAAACCTAAATATATAGCTCTTCTTATATCTTTTTTATATTTCTCTTCATAGATTTTATATCTATCTATATTAATTAAATCTTTAAGTGGAAGAGCAGATGAGACTTTACCCATATTATAATTTTTATCTGATGGAAATACCACTCTGTTTAAATTATCTGAACCTTTTGATATAAAAGTATAAGCACCCAATATAGCCACTATTGATAAAACTCCAATTCCCATTAAAATAGTTTTTTTCTTTGGTAATCTTTTTATCTTATTTTTATTTTTATCTCCATCTTGAGGAGGATTTACTAAAAGATTAATTAACTCTTGGGCTGTTTGTATTCTATTTTTTCTTTTTAATACCAACCCTTTCATAATAGTATCAATGAGATGCTTAGAGAATTTATCTGTTTTGGGATACTCTAATGGGTCTTTATCTCCATCATTTATATGCATATTTCGTGATGTTGAAGATGGGATTTTATCTGAGTTTAAGCCAGTGACTATTTGGTACATTACCATACAGATAGCATAAATATCTGTCCAAGAGCCTTGAAATTTTGAAATATCTGTATATTGTTCAGGTGGTGCAAAAGGTTCACTAACTGTAGCTTGAAAGTTTTTAGACTCTCTTCCTATTGTTACTCTTGATGCACCAAAATCTATAATAATAGGTGGTTTTTTTTCATCTTTTGGAATTAAAATATTTTCAGGTTTTATATCTCTATGAAAAATACCTTTAGAGTGTATCTCTCTTAATCCATACAATATAGGTATAATCTTCTCTTTTAATTCTGCTTCAGAGAGTTTACCTTTTTTTAATTTTATATATTGAGATAGGTCTATAGCTTCAATAAAAGGCATTACATAGTAAGCTGTATCATTCTCTTTAAAAAAACCTTCTATTTTTATAATATTGGGGTGTTCAAATTGAGTTAATGATTGAGCTTCTCTTAAAAATGCTTCTAATCCAAGTTTAAAAGCGTCCTCTTTTGCCTCAGCTTTTATAGCAACAGTTGTATTATTTCTTTTTCTTAATGCTTCACTATCAGGAAAATACTCTTTTATAGCATAGAATTTATCAACTCCTAAATGCTCTTTCATTTCAATATCATAAACTTTATAGGTAATTCCAAATCCTCCATCACCCAAAGAACCTATAACTTTATATTTATGATTTAGTATCTGCCCAATTTTTAAATGTGTCTCATTTGGCATAATTTAACCCCTTTTGAAAATTTTTGATAAAATAGTTAAGATATTTTTAAATATCGTCCTCTCCTCTACAACTCCATAAATCTTTGTAAATGCTATACTGATATTATCAGCCCTATCTCCTGCTCTCTGTTTACTTAACTCTATTAATTCCTCTAATTTCCGATTAATATCCATCTCTTCAACAGTAAACAAAGTATGCATCTCTGCATTAGATATTTGTGTCCAAAAACCATCAGAGCATACAATAACCATATATTCTTTATTTTCTTTAAGAGTATAATTTCTATAAAATACTCTATTTAATTTATAAGAACCTAAACTTTTTGTAAGTTTATTCTGTTCATGGTGAGTAGCAATCTCCTCTTCTTTAATTTCCCCTAATTGATATAATATTTCAGGAACGGAATCATCTCTAGTTCTAGTAATTAATCCATTTTTATCAAAAATATATATGCGTGTATCTCCAATATAGCCATAGTGTATAGTATTACCCTTAAGTAATGCAAAAGATGCTGTAGTATTTGGGTCTTCTCCACTCTCTTCTGAAAATATAGTTATTTCTTTATACGATGTCGCAATTACACTATTAAAAAATTCTTCAGGATTTTTATAGTTATTGCCACAAAATGCTCTTTTTGAGATATTAATTAAAATTTCAGAAGCTTTTGCACCACCTGTATGTCCTCCCATACCATCACCAATAACCATTAAAATATTATCTTTATCTTTAATAATATCTACACTATCTTGTTGAGACTCTCTTGCTCCAATATCTCTTCTATATGTTGTATAAATCACTCCTCTTTCCCTATCTTGTTTTTATTTGTTATCTATAAATTAAAAAACCAAAATAATGTATATTTTATTATATTTAAACTAAGGGTTTGGATATATTAATAGTAATATTTATAATTTAAACTATTTCCACCCAATTGTTTGAAAAAAATATCCATCTCCCCTATACATATTTGTTCTAATGTAATAGACCCCTGTTTTTTTAACTTTAAACTTAACTGCATATAAAGCTCCTGAACTGCTATAATCTTCAGCTATAATTTTCCAATTTCTACTATAAACCTGCACATCTAAATCTTTTACACTTCTCTCTCCTGAACCTAAAATAATATAATTGTTACCCTTATATAAAAAAGCTTTATATGTTCCATATCTTCCCTCTTTTAGATATTTTCCATTACTATTTACATAGTGGTATCCACTACTTTTAAGAATTTTAACTGCTTTATAGGCATTAATTTTAGCTTCTCTAATATTTCTAGCTTCAATTAAAACTACTATAAATAGTAAAATAGATAAGCCTATAAAAATTTTTTTCATTTTTATATATTCCTTTTATAAAATTTTTTTTGCAACTGAAAGAATATTTGACAATTTTTCTATCTCCTCTTTAGATAACTCATAACCCTTTACTTTTGCTAAAACACCTCTAATATCACTTAAGATTGATACAATATCTTCTCTTTGAATATCT
This sequence comes from Campylobacteraceae bacterium, assembly GCA_027065385.1. Taxonomy (GTDB): domain Bacteria; phylum Campylobacterota; class Campylobacteria; order Campylobacterales; family Sulfurovaceae; genus UBA1140. Next base: position 17,261 of record JAMOOP010000075.1, read on the forward strand.
CTTTTTTTAACCTCTTTTAAAAGATAATCTATTAACTCCTCTTGCAGTAGTATAGCACTCTCTTCTTTATTATAATATTTTCTAAACCCCTCTACTGCCAATCTATACCCTTCAAGCCAACCACCGATACTATTAAGTATAGATAGGTTCTCTTTTCTATTGTCCAAAAAATTTCTATTAATACTCTCTTTTAATTTAGCAATCTCCTCTGATACAATACTCCATCTTTCTCTTTTTATAAGTTTTTTTAACTTTTTTAATTTCTTTTTTCTACTTTTGGTATTTAAACTTCTACCGTTTAATATAATATCATTTAAAATAAGATTTATTTGACTAGATACAGATATAAGATTGTCTTTATCTTTAGATATTGCTAAAAAGTAAGAGTCAGCCCCTTTTACCCCAAGAGTTAATGCCCTATCGCCATTAGAGCTATATTTTTTATTTGGATTTACCTTTACATCTATAAATTTACTCCAATCTATATCTCCTAAACTACTATTTAATGAGTTTGCTAATGCACCAGCAGATGGCATAACAAAACTACTCTCTTTCATAATATTCTCAATTTCAGCTTGGCTAATTATATCTTCACCTTTTTTAGCTGTATCTGCTGATATAGCTATTGATAAACTTAATAGAATTAATATTCGTTTCATCTCTCTCCCTTTAATTTTTATCTTTTAATTTTAATCTAACCATTGCTAAGAATATTGTTAAAATAGTATATAGTATTAATATAGTATATATAATCCAACTTAAACTATTTCTCCATATTCCATCTATTAAATCTATATATTTATCTTCAATACATCTTCTACCCTCACACCCCTCTATCTCAAAATCTATATCATTAGGATATAGTGCATTATACTCATCTTTACATATATAAGATGGATACTTTGTTATATTAAACTCTTCACAATTATACTCTTTTGGCTCTCTTAATCCTAAAATTTGGTCTCTATTATAATTATCATACTCTCTTAAAAGCTCTTCAAAACTCCATCTAGTAGGCATTAACATAGAGACTCTATAGGCATCTATATATAATCTATTTGTAGGCATATCTTTAATAGATACCATGCCTCCTGCAAATATAATCATAGGAATTAAAATAGCAGGGACTAAAGCTAAAGCTTGTGTAGATGATTTTGTACTACTAGAAATAAGTAACCCTATACTTACACCTGTAACTGCTGTTAAGAAAACTATTAAAATAGTATTTATTAAGTTTATATTAAGAGGAACAGCTATATTTACCAATAGGATTAAAAGAGTAACCTGTATTAATGATAATATAGTAAGTATTGAAAACTTTGATAAAACATAAGGAACTATCTTTAATCCAAACTGCCTCTCTCTTTTACATATTGCTTTTTCTGATACAATTTCTCTTACAGAATTAATAACACCAAACCATATAGAGGATATTATTAAAATAAATAGTAAAATAGATGGAGTCTCTTTATACTGTTCATATCCATTACCACTAAATAGAAATATTAACAACATAGCAATAATTGGAGCTTGAATAAATAAAATTGTTGTATTTACTCTATCTTTTAGTTTTATATTAAGATACCTTTTTGTTAAAATAAAAAATTGACTAAAAGATGAATTATTACTATTTTTTTTCAATATATGTTTACTATCTTCTTTATCATTTATAGCTCTATCTTCTATAAACTCTCTATATATTTTACTATGTTTATATATCTCTTTCCAATTTTTGCCCTCTTTCTCACCTCTATGTAGTCCAATAAGTGCATTATCTGGGTCATCTAAAATATTCTTTTTTGGTCTATCTTTATTAAAAAATTCTATAGATTGTGGATAGTTAGAGCCAAAATATGCAATCTCTCCATGGGTTAAAATAATAACATTATCTATTTTTTTATAATTTGTAAGGCTTGGCTGATGTATAGTTAATAGAACTGTTTTACCACTATCACTTAATTTTTTTAATCTATTTATAACAATTCTAGTATCAACTGAAGATAGTCCAGATGTTGGTTCATCTAAAAAAATAAGTTCAGGATTGGCTAAAAGCTCCATTGCTATATTGACTCTTTTTCTCTCTCCCCCACTAATTCCTTTATCTATTTGAGGAGAGCCAATTAATACATTTTTAGTATTATATATTCCTAACTCTTTTAAAACCTCATCTATTCTTTGATTAATCTCACTATTTCTTAAATCACTAGATAATCTAAGTTTAGAGGAGTAAAAAAGAGACTCATAAACAGTAAGTTCAGGGTGAATAATATCCTCTTGAGGTACATATCCTATAAAATTTTTAATACTCTCATAATTTTGATATAGGTCTCTTCCATTAATAAGAACTTCACCTTTAGTAGGTTTTAGGTATCCACTTAAAATATTAAGTAGAGTAGTTTTCCCTGCACCAGATAGACCCATAATAGCTACCATCTCACTAGGATATATAGTAAAGTTTATATCATCTAATAGAATTTTCTCTTTACCCTTTGTATTTACACTAAAAGATATATCTTTTACATCAACTCTAATACCATACTTTTCACTTTTAACAAGTTTTGAACCTCTATTATCTATTGTAAATATAAAGCTATATAGACCAAGAGTTATTTTATCTCCCTCTCTAATCTCTTCTTTATCTCTAACGGCTTTATTATTGACAAATGTACCATTAGTCGAATTTAAATCATATATATAATATCTACCATCTTCATTAGTAATTTTTGCATGATGCCAAGATATATTCGGATTTGAGATGACCATATCTACACTAGAGTCTCGCCCTATTAAAATATCTTGATTATGAATAGCTCTATTTTTACTATTTTTACTATCAATTAAGTCAAAAATCTCATTAGTATAGAGTATATATTTAGCTAAATATAATTTATTATCTCTTTTTAACTTCCCTCTATATACTCTATTATTTGGACTATTTAGATATGTACCATTTGTTGAGTCATTATCTATAAAATACCACTCATTATTCTCTTTTTTAATTATAAGATGGTGTAGAGAAACACTATTTGAATTTATAACAATATCACAATCTATATCTCTACCTATTTTAAATATCATCTCTTAAAAAAAATCCCACTGAAATTTATCATTACAAAAGGCTACAAACTTTAATAGAGTATTACCGACCTTTATTGTATCTCCATCTTTTAAATTTTCAAAATATAAAATCTCTTCATTATTTAAAAATAGATTAGAGTTATTACTCCCTTTTTGTATTAGAAATGCCTGTTTAGTATAATCAAAAATAATAACAAAATGACGAGTCTCTTCTATTTCATTATCATTAAAATCTATAGATATATTATTATCTTTACCTCTACCAATATCATTTATACCAGTAAAAATTTCAAAACTTTTTCCACTACCTAATCCATCTATAATAACTAACCAACCGACAACAGCTTTTATAACTCTATTTTCTATTTTAGTTATTTTCTTCTCTTCTATAATTGGTTCTACATTTTTAATAACAATAGTTTTTGGAGGATTAGAATAGTTATCTTCTTTTTTTTCTATAATTGTATTACAGTATGGACACTTATCATATTTTATATCAATAAAGGTATTACATTTTGGATTTGGACATTTTATCATCTACTTTTCCCTTTTAATTTTTATTATAATTATACTAATTATGAACACATAAAACATAACCTTTTTCATCTTTTTTATAATTTTCATATCCACCTGCTAAAAAATTAATACCAAAAGCAGAGATATTATTATCAGTATAAATAGTATATGTCCAATGGTGAGTTAAACTTTTATGTATATTAAAATATTTAGTATCTATAGCAGGTGCAAATTTATTACTATCTATAAGATAAAATAGCTCTTTTTTTGTTGGCAGTCTCCAACTATTAGAGCCATCTAAAACAAGATTTTGACAATACTCTACTGCTTTATTCCAATTTTTAGCCTCTTTGCTATCTTTTTTTGTCCATATTAAACTTGTATAGTTATCTTTAACTGTATTTTCAGAATTTTTACTATAACTTCTCTTACCTTTAAAAATTAAAGAGTTCCAACTACTGTTAATATCTTTTGAAATTATTGAATTATTAACCTCTCTATTTAGCGTTAATGATATATTTATATCGCTTTGTAAATCTAGTTTTATATTTTTTGTTATATATCCATCTTTTGAAATAGATATATTATATTTTCCATTTTTTAGTTTTATATCATTATAGTAATTTTGATTTATACCAATAAATTTAATTTTGCTATTAATGGGAGTTATATCTATATTTATAGCAGAGTATTTATCTAAAACCTCATCTATCTCAAAAGTAGATTTTCTTAAACTCTTTTTTTTCGGAAGTGTAAAAAAAAATTTTCCTCTAATTGTTTGGTCATATATAGCAGGAAACTGTTTATGATTTGATGCCTCATAAACCTCTTCTCTAGTCTTTTTAAAAACATCTTGAAGATTTAACTCTTGTTGCATATATTTTATAAGATATTTTGTAAATAGTCCATTCTCACTATTTTTCCCATCACTAGCCACACTTCCCTCTCCTGTTGCATAAGAGACAAAAAGACCAATAGGTTCAATTTTTGCTAATCCTCCTTTTCCTACAGCTCTAATAAAAGGGTCATTTCTACAAGCATCTAAAATAACAATATTTAATCTATTTTTAGCATTTTGCATTTTTTTAGTAATTTGATTAACTGCTACTGCTTCAAATTCTGCATCACTCTTCTCATCTAACTCTGCATCTATAGGAATTAAATAATTTTTACCATCTACCTCTATACCATGTCCAGAGAAATATAGTAATCCAACTCCACCTTTTCTTATTTTAGAGTAAAATATTTTTAGAGCTTTTTTTATCTCTTTTCTTGTGCTGTTTTCCCTATATATTACATCAAAATCTCTACTCTCCAATATAGATTTAATGGCTTTAGCATCATTTATTGGGTTTCTAAGTTTAGATAAAACCCCCTCATATTCACTATTTCCTATAACTAATGCAACTCTCTGTTCTTGTTGCATATCTTGTATTAACTTTACACTTCTAATATTAGTAGTTTGTGCAGAAAGTAGTATAGAAAATAGAAAATATAGTAAAACTTTCACCCCTTATCCTTAATGTAATATTTACTTTTATAACTATTTTAATTAAACTTATATTATATATATTTTAAATGAGTATAATAAATATAGTTGTTAATAATAGCTAGTAAATAGGTTACATATTTAATTTAATAGATATTTAATTATTTATCAAAGCTTTTTTGTGTTATGATATTCAGACTTTATTAAGGGGAAAAGATAATGAAAAAAATGGTGAAATACTATTCTATATTTGGTGGCATACTACTAATAACTAATCTATCATTTGCTGATGTAAAAATTACAAAAGATATAGCAAATATAACAATCAAACATAAAAATAAAACTATTAAAATTGAGCGAATTCAAGATACAAATCACCGTTTGACTAATAGTTTTGCTAAAACTTCAAGAGAGTGTCCACCTTTTTGTATTCAACCTATGTATATAGATGGTGTTAAAACTGTAGGAGAGATGGAGGTCTTGGAGTTTTTACAAAGGATAACTAAAGGTGATAACTCTATTTTAGTTGATGCTAGAACATCAGAGTGGTATAAAAATAGCACAATACCAGGTTCAACTAACTTGCCATTTACTATGCTTAATAAAGATAGTAAATATATAGATAGAATTTTAGAGATATTAGGTGCAAAAAAAATAGATGGTGGGTGGAATTTTGATGATGCTGTAAAAATATTGGTCTTTAGTAATGGTATATGGGACGCACAAGCACCAAAAGCAATTCAAAATCTTATTGATGTAGGGTATCCTAAAGATAAAATACTCTACTATCGAGGAGGTATGCAGAATTGGCAAAATGTCGGTTTGACTACAGTTAGACAGTAGAGGTTAAGTATGAAACATCTACTTCTTATACCACTTATTTCTACACTACTACTCTCTTCTAAGTTTAACGATTTAGACTCTCTTGTCAATAAAGCAAATATGGAAAAGGCTCAAAAAAGAAAAAATTTATCAGATATATTTAAACAGAGAATGAGAACTCAACTTATGGCAAGAGACACTTTTTTTATTACAATAGGTTATAAAAAAGAGTTTTATATAAAAGAGTTACTAAATATATCAAATCTATTTGATAAAGATATAAAAAAGTTTACTCAAAACAAAAAGGAGATTAAAAATCTATCAGTAAAAGTTCCAGATTATAGTAAAAGGGTAAAAAGGTTAATTAATACATGGAGTAAATTTTATAAAAATATAAAAATAATTACTAAAAATAGTAAAGATAGAGATGCTCATAAATATATTAAAGAGAATAATGTACTTCTACTTACTGATATTGATTTTATAATTCGTAAAAATATTGAGTTTGGAGAGAGTAGTGATGATTTTTTAAAAAAATTACAACATGCAAACTTTATGCTATTTACTCAAATAGGAATTCCTAGAACATATATATATAAGATAATAAAAGAGAAACTTCTTATTCAAGAAGAGATAGATGTTATTGAATATAGACAAAATCTAAATATTACTATTTATTCTTTAGATAGACTCTTAAGAGCCTTTGTTTATGGTGATAACACTCTACAACTTAGTGGAACAAGAGATAAAGAGTTTTTAACAAAACTTCTGCCAATTAGTAAACTATGGAAAGAGTTAAAACCTCTCTATAAAAAAGAGGTTTTAAGTAAAGATGAGTTTGAAATTATGATAAAAAAGAGTGATGAGTTTATAGAAAAACATACCAAACTTGTTAAATTCTCTAATCAAATTGTTGACCAATAAGGATAAAAAATGAGATTTAAACAGATTTTAAATATTATAGCAGTAACCTCTATTATAACATCTTTTGGAAATTCAAAGAAAATAGATTATGAGAGTGTATATAAAAACTACTGTCAAGTGTGTCACGGTAGAGTTCATCAAGGGGATATTGGAGCAGATTTAAGACCACATATATTAAAGATGAAAGACCCATATAGACTATCATCATCTATGATAAATGGTGTTGCAAAAGTTATGCCATCTTTTATATCAAGGTTCTCTAAAGCTGAAGCTATTGGTATGGTTGATTGGTTAATGAGTTGGGAGGATAAAAGCCATTTAACACTCAAACTAAAAGATATTAGTAGATATTGGCGACCACTATCAGATAGAAGTGCTTTTGCCAACAGATATAAAACTCCTGCTGATGTTAAATCTATAGATGATATTATTTTTATAATAGAAAAAGATGTCTCTTTAGTAACTTTTATGGACTCATCTACAGATAAAATATTATCAAGACATAGAGCAGGATATGCAATAGATGCAACAGTTCATAATAAAAAGTATCCTAGATACGCTTACTCTCTATCTAAATCTGGTCGTTTAACTATGTTTGATTTAATGGCATCTGGACAACCTGCTGTAGCCTATGCAAGAGTAGGAGAACACTCAACAACAATATCTATATCTAATAATGGGAAATATATTGTAGCAGGAGATATATATCCAGCAGGTGCTGTTATTTTAGATGCTTTAAATCTTAAACCAATGAAAGTTATTAATACAAAAAATACCCCTGTTATTAGTATATCCTCTACACCTTATGGAACATATTTTATACTAACATTAAAATCTAATATAATAAAAATTATTGATTATTCAAAATCAGATTTTCCTGTTATTGCTGAAATAAAAATAGATGCTAAATTAGGAGATGGATTTTTAAATCAAAATAGTAAAAAGGATATAGGAAGATTTTATATAGTAACAAGAGTTAAAAAAGGTAGTGGTGGAGTATCTATTATAGATTTAAAGAGTAAAAAAGTTATAAAAGATATGAATTTTGGTAAAGAGACATTAGAGAAAGGGGTATCTTGGCAAAATAATAGCTTAAAAAAAGAGCTATATGCTACAGTTGATAAGAGTATTGGAGAAGTTACTATTTGGGATAGTAATTGGGAAATAGTTAAAAAAGTAGAGATAAAAGGTGGAGGAAATTATATAAATACAGATTTAAATAGTCCATATTTATGGGTAAATAGTGGGGATAACAAAATATATTTAATAGATAAAGAGAGTTTAGGGAAGAAAAAAATTATAAAAATAGGAAAAACTAAAGGTCAATTAATAGATATAAAAACTAAAAAAGTTCTACAAGAGTGGAGTGTAACTCAATATCTATCAAATGAACAGATACCTATAAAATCTAAAATTAGTAAAGAGCGAATTGTTCCATACTATACAAAATTAGGAAGAGAAGCTAAATATCCTGTTGAACCCAAAATATTAAGTATTGTACCTACAAATCACAATAAAATAATGGTTTCAGAGTTTACAACAGGTAGAGTAGGAGTCTATAATAGTAAAAATGGAGAGTTTATTAAATATATTAATAATTTAGCTACTCCTACAAATATATACTCAATAACCCATAATTAAGAAATGGGTTATTCTTTAGAAGCTCTTTTTTTAACCAAAGAGGATATTTTAGCTTGTAATTTTAGCCAAAGTGTATGTTCAATAGCAGGAAAACCAGCATAAGTTTTTCCACCTTTAAGTGATTTAGTAACTCCTCCTTTTCCTGCAATGGTTGCAAAGTCACCAATATGTAAGTGTCCTGCTGTTCCACTCTGTCCACCCATTACTACATTTCTTCCCATAGAGGTAGAACCTGCAATTCCTGCTTGACCTGCCATTAGAGTATATTCACCAATATCACAATTATGTCCAATTTGAACTAAATTATCTAACTTTGTACCTTTTCTAATATAGGTTGTACCAAATACAGCTCTATCTATAGTTGTGTTTGCTCCAATCTCTACATCATCTTCTATAACGGTATTACCATTTTGATAGATTTTAATATGTTCACCTGTTTTAGTATGAGCAAAGCCGTACCCATCAGAACCAATAACTACTCCTGCATGAATTATACAATCTGCTCCAATTTTTGAATGGTGATATATAGTTACATTTGGATATATAATAGTATTTGAACCAATAGTTGAAAAATCCCCTATATAAGCACCTGCCATAATAGTTACATTTTTACCTATTGTTACATCTTTTCCAAATCTAACTCTTTTATCTATATCACAACCCTCACCCATAGAAGGGTGTGAACCTTTTGTTACTATTTTATAGGCAAAGAGTTTACTAATTAGTGCTAGTTTTAGATATGGTTCATCTGTAATTAATGCTATAGCTGTTTTTGGAAGAAGAGAAGCATACTCTTTTTCAATTAAAACAGCTCCTGCTTTAGTTGGGGCTAAATCTTTTATATATTTTTTATCATTAAAAAAACTAATCTCTAAAGAGGAGGCTTTATTTAGAGTATGAAGCCCTATTATCTCTTTATCTTCTCCATTAAAGGAAATATTTACTTGATTACATATATCTTTTAATTTATAACTACTCATTCTATCTCTCAATAGCTACAACACCACCACGAACAATCTCTAAAGGATTGTATCTTCTAGTAGCTTCTAAAAAATGTTTTACACGACAAGGTTCATCTGTTACCATTCCAATAATCATATTTGCTCCAACATTAGCAATTCCACCATTATATGCTTGACATAAGGCTTGAATATCAGCTAAATTCTCTTCTATTGGAAATTTTGCTAAAACCATCTCTTTTTCAACCATCTCTTCATGTTCAACTACCTTATATACAGGAATTAATTTATGAAGCTGTTTTGTAATCTGTTCAATTACTCTTTTACTACCTTTTGTAACAATAGTAATTCTTGAACGGTTACTGTCTGGAATTGGAGCTACTGTTAGAGTCTCAATATTATAACCCCTTCCTGCAAAAAGACCAGAGACACGAGATAGTACAGAACTCTCATTTTCTACTAAAATTGATATAACTCTTCTTACATCAGCCATTACTTCTTCTCCTCTTTATCTGCTAGTATCATATTATATAACGCCCCACCAGCAGGAACCATAGGTAGTACATTTTCAAATCTATTAATAGCTACATTAATAAAAGTGACTTTATCTTTTTCTATTGCATCTTTTAAAGCACTATCAAACTCTTCTTTAGTTGTAACATCATAACCCAATCCTCCACAAGCTTCAGCTAAAGCTTTAAAGTTTGGTTGATAACTTAAATCTGTTTCAGAAAATCTATTATCATAGAAGAATGATTGCCATTGTCTTACCATTCCTAAAAAGTGGTTGTTTAATATAATATTAATTACAGGTATCTTATATTCAGAAGCTGTTACTAATTCTTGAACATTCATTAAAATTGAACCATCACCTGTAAAGTTTATAACTGTTTTATCTGGACACCCTTTTTTTGCACCAAGTGCTGATGGAAAACCAAATCCCATAGTTCCAAGACCTCCAGAGTTTATCCACTGTCTTGGTCTATCAAATGGATAGTGTTGTGCTGACCACATTTGATGTTGACCTACATCTGATGTAATTACGGCATCTTTACCTAAAAGTTCACCAACCCTCTCTATCACCCATTGAGGTTTTAATACATCATTACTATCTTGATATGTTAATGGGTGAATTTCATTGTAACGATTAAGAACGGTTCTCCAGTCACTATATCTTTCAGAATTTATCTTATCTTCTATACCTTTAATAATTTTTTCTAAAACTATAGAAATATCACCAACTATTGGATAATCAACCATAACCAATTTACTAATATTAGCAGGGTCAATATCAACATGAATAATATCTGCATATTTTGCAAATTCACTTAATTTCCCCGTTACTCTATCATCAAATCTAGCTCCAAGTGAAATAACTAAATCTGTCTCACTCATAGCCATATTTGATGAGTAGTTTCCGTGCATTCCTAGCATTCCTTGAAGAAGAGGATTGCTATCACCCATAACGCCTCTAGCCATTAGAGTCTCAACGGCAGGAATTCCACCCATTTTAGCCAATTTTCTAACCAAATTACTAGCATTAGATAAAACAACACCACCACCAATATATAGAAGTGGTTTTTTAGATTTTAAAATAGCTTCTATAGCTTTTTCTATCTGTCTATTATTACCTTTAGTAGTAGGCTTATAACTTGGAATATTTACATCTTTAGGATAGTTAAACTCACCAAACTCTGCTGTTATATCTTTTGGAATATCAACTAAAACAGGGCCAGGTCTTCCAGTTCTTGCTATATGAAAAGCCTCTTTTAAAATTCTAGGTAACTCTTTTAACTCTCTTACTAAATAGTTGTGTTTAGTACAAGGTCTTGAAATTCCAACTGCATCAATCTCTTGAAATCCATCTGTTCCAATAAGAGATAGAGGAACTTGTCCAGATATTACAACTAATGGAATAGAGTCCATATAAGCAGTAGCAAGACCAGTTACAGCATTTGTAAAGCCAGGCCCCGAAGTTACCATAGCAACCCCAACTTCACCAGTAGCTCTTGCATATCCATCAGCTGCGTGAACAGATGCTTGTTCATGCCTATTTAATATGTGTTCAAATCCATTTTGCTTATATATTTCATCATATACATTCATGATAGCACCACCAGGGTAACCAAAAACAGTTTTTACTCCCTCGGCTATCAGTGCTTCACAAACCATTCTCGCACCGTTCATCTTCATGAATAATCGCTCCAATCGTTTTAAATTTTATTATAATCAGTGATTTTATCTAAATTAGATAAATATTATCTAAAATATTAGTTTTTGTATTTTTATAAAAATACTATAAAAGATATATCTTAATTTTAAAATTCAAACAAAAATAATACTTTAATATGTTATAATAAATTTAAGTATTTAAAAGTGTAATTTAATACACTTAATGATAAAAAATAACTTTATATTATAAAGGAGGGATTAATGAAATTTTTAAAAAAAATAGTTAAAAGTTTTATATTAGTAGGTTTAATAGTCTTAAATTCTAATGCTTTTGAGCAAAATGGGGTAAAAGATGGGAATATAAAAATCTCTGGTAGTTTAGTCAGTACTCAACCCAAAAGTGGACTTAATAAAATGGATTTATATTTTGAAGTTGGTGATTTCTATAATGATAATATAGAGGTTTTAATTGGACTTCAACTTGAAGTACAAGAGATGCAAAAAAATAATGAACTATTTTATACTTTATCACCTGGGGTTAATTACTATTTTTATAAAACACCTCTAATTACACCATATATTGGTGGACAATTTTTTTATAAAAATACCTCTTATGAATATGTAAGAGAAACAAAGGGTAGCAAATTTTATATTGGAACACATGTTTTTATTACAGAAAATATAGCTATGACTCCAGAGTTTGGTACAATATATAAAGATTTCGATATTGAAAAAGGTACATATTTTAATACCTTTTTTACATATTTTTTCTAAAAAAGGAGGAGCTTTTAAATGAAAAATATATCAATTTCGCTGGGTGCAATACTATTAATAATTGGTTGTGGATTGGATAAAAAGGATTTAAATGATATACCATTTTTAAATGAAAATGAAAGGGTTGATTATTTAGCAGAGGGTGGTAGTTATGATTTGGCTAAATATTTAGTTCCTAATGAAAATCAAACAAATATATATCAAGTAAAAAAAATTATGGATGTTGAAGTAGATAATCAAAATTATCAACATCCTCAAAGGAATTTTAATGAGGAGATAAAATATGATGTAGAAGGAAATCAAATAAAAGTAGGCGTAGATATAAGTTATAATATTAAAGCTTTTGCAATAGAAAGAGTAGAAGTTGATAATGATGGATTTTATGATTTCAGAAAATATAGACGATTTGTTGATATAAATGATACCTATTATAGCTATGAAGCACCTTTAAAGAACAATCCAACAGGTTCGTTTGAAATAATGTGGTTAAGATGTAATCTTGAGGAGCATAATAATACAGTTAAAGTTTTAGATAAAACATATAATGATGTTCTTACACTTGTATGTAATTCAAAATCAGATAAAGGTGTTAGAGGTGAATTTCATGAATATATAAGTTTTTTTACAAGATTTATGTATGCAAAACATATAGGTCAAATAAGTGTTTATGGAGAAAGAAATACTACAAAACAGTATGATACTACTTCTTATAGTCATGTACTAACATTAAAAGAGTTAAAAGAAATAAAAAAAGAAAATAATTAAATCTAAATAAAAAGGACAAATTATGAATAAATTAATAAAATTAAGTTTAATATTAACACCATCTATTATTTTAATAGGTTGTGGTTCTGGTGGTAGTGATAATAATAATGAAAAACAGACTATTGAGTCAGCATTAAAAATAAGTAATGCTGTATATGCTTCACCAAGAAGTATAGAGTATAGCCATAAAAGCAGACAAGTATTTACAAAAAAAACAAAAAGAATATATAATAAAATAACAAAAATTACTAATAATTTTGAAAAAGAGACATATCCTTGTGATGTAAGTGGAAACTACGAGATGGAAATGATTAATGAAAACTCTTTTTATGTTACATATAATAGCTGTATAGCTTACAATAAAGATACACAAACTAATGATTTTAACAATGGAACAGTTAGTATGAGTTTTGATAACGAAACTAATACAACAAAAATAAAAATGGAGTATTATAGTTCCATAGAAGACTATGATAACGCAACAGAGGGTACATACTATAAAGATATATTTATGTCAGAACATATTGAAGGAAAAAATATAACTGAATTTGAAATTGATGGTACTATAGAGTATTATAATGTTAATGATTTAAGTGTATATGAAACTATGACATATAGTAATTTATTAATGAAAGAGAATAATGCAACAAAAGCATGGTTTTACAAAGGAGGATTTTACGATAAAGTTGGTTGTTTTACCCAAAATCATGTTTATGAAACAGATGAAAATGATTGGCTAGTAGAAAATAGTAAAAATAGTGACTATTGGAGTTCAGGAACTCTATATGTAGATAGTACAAGATATGTATATAGTGGCGATATGGTTACAGTTACAAAAGGAGACTCAAAAGGTACATTTAAACAGCAAGAATTAATAGATGAACTTAATAAAGAAAAGAGTTCAACTGATTGTGATATTTAAAATTAGGAGTGACTAAAATCACTCCTCCAAACACTCACTAAAAGCAACACCCTCTCTTACTCCATCATCAATAACAATAGACTCATTAAATCTACCTATATTATAAAGTTCTTCATATATAAGAACTCCTGATGCTATTAAATCTTCTCTTCCTACACCTACCGTTTTTACTCTATCTTCTTTTGACATAGTTAAGAGTATCTCTAACTGTTTAACTAAATCGGCTCTAGTCAATATAGTTCCGTGTATCTTTTCTGCGTCATAAGTTTTGTATGTTAGTCCTAGCTTCATACTAGCTATAGTAGTTGGTGTTCCTGCTGTTGCTATAAATTTCTCTACTTTTCCATATTTTGAGTATATCTCTTCTGTAAATACTCTTATATCATTCATTAAAGCAGATATTCCATTTGCTATTTCTGTTAATGTTTTAAAGCTTTGAGTAAGGGTTACAATTCCTATTTTAAAACTTTTAGCAAAGGTCTTATCTCCATAATGAAATATTATCTCTGTTGATGCCCCACCAATATCAGCTAATGCAAAACTTTTAGGCTCTATTCCTAAAAGTTTTAGACGGTTAGTTGTAGCAATAAGAGCATATTTAGCTTCACTATCTCCATCTATAATATTAAATTTAACTCCCGTTCTATCTTTAATCTCATCTAATATCTCTTTAGAGTTAATAGCCTGTCTTAATGCTTCTGTTGTTACAGCTTTTATAGTTGAGTCTGAAAAATCCATTTTGGATTTTGCTTCATCTATTGCATTAACAACTCTATCTAACGCTTCACTACTAATTTTTCCAGTTATGGCTAAATTATCTGCTGTTTTTACTGTTTTATGAAATTCACTTAGAAACTTTTTACTTTTGCAATCTATTTTTAAAAAACGAATACTATTTGAACCTAAATCTATAGCTACAACCCTTTTCATCTTAGCTCCTTAAATTCAAATCCATTCTTAGTTAAAATCTCTCTAACCTCATCTTGATGTGCTACCCCTTTTGTCTCTAAATCAACAGATACAACAGCATCACCAAACTCTAAATCTATAGAGGTTCTATCATAACCTATTTGGACAATATTAGCCCCAACTTTAGTTAAAAGCTCTGTAAAGTGCATAAGAGAACCAGGTTTATCAACCATTACAACACTAAGTTTCATCTTTCTACTACTCTTTACTAACCCTTTTTCAATAATAAGTGAGAGCATAGTTACATCAATATTTCCTCCACTTAAAACTACGCCTACTTTTGCACCTTTTGGAAGATTTAATCGCCCCTGCATTAAAGAGGCAACCCCAACCGAACCAGCACCCTCTACTAAGAGTTTCTGTTTTTCTAATAAGAACAGAATTGCCTCTGCTATCTCATCTTCTGAAACTAACTCTAAATTATCTACTGTTTTTAGTATATACTCTAAAGTAATAGGTGAAGCGTCTCTTACAGCGATACCATCAGCTATCGTTCTTACACTCTTAGTTGATTTTGCCTCTTTTGTATCGTAAGACTCTTTCATAGCAGTAGCTCCAAGTGAAGCAACCCCTATAACTTTTATATTTGGATTTAAACTCTTAATAGCTACTCCAATACCAGATATTAATCCTCCACCCCCAACAGGCACTACAATAGCATCTAAATCTTTTACATCTTCTAACATCTCTAAAGCTACTGTCCCTTGTCCTGCCATAACAGCACTATCTGTAAATGGGTGAACAAAATCTTTTTTATGCTCTTTTGCATAATCTATAGCATAAGAGTAAGCCTCATCATAGTTTGCTCCATGTAAAATAACCTCTGCTCCAAACTCTCTAACACCTTGAACTTTAGTTAACGGAGTACTATCTGGCATAACAATAGTAGCATTAATTTTAAAATATTTAGCACTAAAAGCGACACCTTGGGCATGGTTTCCAGCACTTGCAGCTACTACTCCACCTCTTTTCCCCTCTTCTACTAAAGAGGCTATTTTATTGAATGCTCCTCTTAATTTAAATGCACCTGTAAGTTGTAAGTTCTCTTTTTTTAGATAAACCTCATACCCACTAATTTTACTTAAATTTGGTGCATAAGCAAAAGGTGTACGATGTGCAACACCCTTCAATCTATCTTTCGCTTTTTCTATAGCTTTTAAATCCAACATTAATTTTTCCTAGATATTATATGGGTGCAATTATATCAAAAAGGATAAAAATTATGGAATGTGAAATCCCACAAGTTAATTCAAATATTGAAGAGATGAAAAAAAATTTTGAGGAGACTAAAACAATAGCAGTAATTGGTTGCTCTCCAAATGAGACAAAAGATAGTAATAAAGTGGCTAAATATCTATTAGAAGTAGGGTATGATATGATACCTGTTTATCCAAAAGAGGATAAGATTTTGGGTCAAAAGGTCTATAGAAGTTTATTAGATATAGATAAAGAGGTTGATATGGTTGTTGTATTTAGAAAACCAGCAGTTGTTAGTGCTGTGGCTGATGCTTGTATTAAAAGAGGTGATGTAAAGGTTTTATGGACTCAAATTGGTATAGTAAATAATGAAGCAGGGAAAAAGGCTAAAGAGGCAGGAATATCTGTAGTACAAAGCTACTGTGCTATGGTTGAGCATAGGGAGATATTTAAGTAAGATAGATATAATTACAAAAAAATAAATTGTAAATTATATAAAAGGAATGTTATGGGTAGAGCATTTGAATACCGAAAAGCAGCGAAAATGAAAAGATGGGGAACAATGTCTAAAGTGTTTCCTAAACTAGGAAAGATTATTACGATGGCAGCAAAAGCAGGAAGCCCAGACCCTGATATGAACCCTAGACTTAGAACTGCTATTTTAAATGCAAAAGCTCAGAATATGCCAAAACATAATATTGAAGCAGCTATTAAACGAGCTTTAGGAAAAGATGGTGCAGATATTAAAGAGATACACTATGAGGCAAAAGCACCTTATGGGGTTCAACTTATTATTGATTGTGCAACAGATAATCCAACCAGAACTGTAGCTAATGTTAAAGCAATTTTAACAAGAAACAGGGCTGAAATGCTTACAAGTGGCTCTTTAAATTTTATGTTTACGCAAAAATCGGTTTTTACATTTGATAAGAGTGATAATATAGATATTGAAGAGCTTGAACTTGAACTAATTGATTTTGGATTAGAAGAGATAGAAGAGGATAAAGAGCCAGTTGAAAATGGTAAAGATAAAGATATTATTAGAATTTTTGGTGAGTTTGCATCATTTGGTGAACTATCAAAAGCTTTAGAAGATAGAGGAATAGCTATAACAAAAGCAGAAATTCAAAGAGTTGCTAACTCTCCAATAGAGCTTACAGAAGAGCAGTTAGAAGAGATAGATACTCTTATATATAAACTAGAAGATGATGAAGATGTTCAAGCAGTCTATACCAATATAAATTAATATTTTTTAAACTTTACACCAATATTAAACATAAATCTATATGAGCGTTCATAACCGTTCTCCTCTCTCCATAATATAGATGGAGAGAGTTCATAATAGACCCAATTTTTATATAAAAGGTCTCTATATGCTATATATAGTTGTTCATAACGAATATAAGATTTAAGTACATCTAGTTCACTTGTTAAAGAGACACCTAAACTAAGTTCTTTTTTATCTGATAATATTTTTGTAGCAGATATACTATTTACAATACTACTATTATATGTCCAACTTCTATATCTAAAAAAGTTACGATAAAATAGATATACACTACTACTAAAATATTGCATTTTATTTAAGTTTAAAGTGTCTTCAAAATCTCCATTACTATATAAACGAAAACGGTTACTAGCTACAGCATTTTTATCTTCTAATATATATCTAGCTTTTAGGTTAAAATATGGATATAGAGTTAATTTTCTAAATTTAACACCAATACCAGAGGTTAAATCTACCTTTTTTATAACCTCATTAAAAAAGTCTAAACGCAAAAAGTAGTTTTTCTTTTCCATTTTATATTGGTTGTTTAGAGAAGTTCCATCATAAAATATATCATCACTATCTTCATCTTCAAAAATAAGACGGAATTTTTTTTGTAGTTTTGGAAGGTTTAAACGAACTCTTAAACGCATTGCATATTCACTTTTTCTTCCACTCTCAATAGCAAAAGAGCTTTTAAGTTCAGCCTCTGTTTTACTCTGTTCCGTACTATTGGCATCTATAAAATAGTCATCAACACTATTACTACTATCAACTAAGATTTGACATAAACTATTATAATACTCATCTAGTAGTGTAGTATTAAAATCAGCTTTTAATATTGATAATAGTAGTATAAAATATAAAAATAGATACCTAAACATACTACTATTATAATATATCTACTCTTTTCTATTATATAAAATTCTAATAAAAAACTAGAAAAATTTAAAATTGATTACTTTTATAAAAAACTTTTATTATCAATAAACATTTTTATATATGATATATTTTTAAGAGTTGGAATATATTTTTTATCTAATAATTTAAAATCAAACTCTCCCACCTAAACTCCTAATATATTTATTAAATCGTTTTTTTAGAGTAGCTTTTGATAGCTTTTCAATCTCTTTTTGAGCCTTTTTTGAGGCTAATTTTACTCTTGGGTCTATATGTAAAATAAGTGGGTCAACAATTAGTGCTTTTGGATTAACTCCTAGTAGTTTTAATCCATCAATGCTTTTAATACGAGAAAGAGCTACATATCCTTGACCAACTTCAAAAGTTTTAGATAAGTCAATTTCAGCAGAACTTAGTGTCATTCCTTGAGATTTATGAACTGTAATAGCCCATGCAAGTCTTAGTGGAACTTGTGAAACGGTGGCTAAAACTTCACTCTTTTCATTCTCTATTGTCCAATCTTCATACTCTAATTTTATCTTAGCTCCATCTGTCGTTTTGACTATTGGCATATTATCAAGAGAGCTAAAACCCTCTACAACTCCTGTTGTTCCATTTACATATCCTTTTTCATGATTGTTTTTTATAAAAATAACAACAGCACCTTTTTTAAGTGTTAACTCCTCTAAAACAAGTGATGATTTAAAAATCTTTTCAATATATGTTTTCCCTCCTTTTGACTCATAGACAAATAGTTTAGGTTTAGTTTTTAATTTGGCTAACTCTATATTATTAATTCTATCTACATCAATATTGTGTGTATATAGTTTTGTTGGTGTAAAGTTTGGGGCTAACTCTTTGTTTAATCTATTCTCTAACATAGTGTGAGTGTAATTAGTGATTTTTCCTGCTCTTATCTCATCTAAAACTTTTATAAGTCTATTATCATCTTGTCTAAACTTCTCTTCTAAATAGCAACTTTGCAGTTTTAAACTCTTCCAAGATGGAGATTGCCAAGCGAACCGTTTCTCTTTTTTTGTTTTAGATACAGGGGGAAGTTGAAAAAAATCACCAGATAGTACAACCTGAACACCACCAAAAGGTTCAACTGAACCTTTAAATGATTGTAAGATTAAATCCATAGCAGAGAATATTTCAGGAGATACCATAGATACCTCATCAATAATTAAAACTTGTAAGTTTTCAAATCTCTTTTGCAAATACCTTTTATCTAGTAAAAAATTTATATATCCCTCATCAATAGTCTCTCTAATTCCCAAATAGAAAAAGGAGTGAATGGTACTACCCTTTAGATGAGATGCTGAAATCCCTGTAGGGGCTACAACAGATGGATAAATATCTTTAGATTTTAAATATCTAATAAATTTATTTAAAAGATATGTTTTTCCAGTTCCCGCTGAACCTGTTATAAAGACATTTTTTCCAAGTTTTAATATATTTAATGCACTCTCTTGTTTCATCTTTTAATCATAACATTATTAATATAAGGTTTAACCATAAAATATGAAATAAAACCCCATAAAACAGCACTACTTAATATTGAAACCACCCCAAACTCTTCATGTAGATGAATTAGACTCTTTGGGTCAATACTAAATGAGTCAAAAAGATAATCCAACCCCAAACCAAATAGTATGCTTCCAATTATAATAGTTCCTAAATAGATATATAATGAGCGACTCCCTAACATCTTTTTAACTACACCAATAGTTACGGTATTTGTAGCAGGACCTGCTGTTAAAAATACAAATGATGCTCCAGCACTAACACCTGAAAGCATAAGTCCAGCAGCTATTGGCAAGGAGGCTGTAGCACAAACATACATAGGAACAGCTATAATAATTACTATAATATAAGAGAGCCAAGAGTATTCCATTAAAATATCACTTAAATTTTTAGGAATAAAAACTGTAATTAATGCACCCAAAATAAGTCCCCAAAATAGAGGTTTTGCTATATCTCCTAAAAGAGTTATAAAGGCATATCTAAAAGCTCTTATAGCTGAAAAGCTTTTTTTATGAGGAGGTGGAGTTTTTTTATTAATACCCAAACTAAAAGAGGTAGGTTTTACTCCAAAGTTAGCTCCACTTTTACTTATGGCTGAAAATTTAGGCTCTCTTTTTTTTACTTTTTTATCAAAAATATTAGTAAATACTCCTGCTACTATAGCAATAACCATAGAGGTAACTACACGATAAGCAGTAAAAATCCACCCAAATACTCCATAAGTTGCTAAAATTGAATCAACTCCTGTAATTGGAGTAGATATTAAAAAAGATAAAGTAGCACCCTTACTTGCACCACTCTTTTTAATGCTAGTAGCTAAAGGAATAACTCCACAAGAGCATACAGGAAGGGGTATTCCAAATATAGTAGATTTGATTACAGATAATATATTCTCATCTCCTAAATGTTTAGTTACTAAACTATCAGGAACTATCTCTTTTAAAATCCCTGCAAATAGTAGTCCAAAAATAATATATAAAGACATAGCATTACTAAGTTCTATTAAGGCATTTATAAAAAGTGTTATATATTCCATCTTTTTCCTTTTTAAAACTTATAACATCTTAATCTTTAAATATCGCTAATACTCCATCATACTATCAATTTTTTCTTGGATTTGTTCAAATGTAGTAAGTTTATATGTTATATGTGTGTAAATCTTTCTATCTATATCTGTTATTTTTGTGTGATTATCTATAAAAAGAAGAGTTGGTATATCTTTTGTTTTGATTTTTAGAGTAATATCTAAATGGAGATTATCAGATTTTACTCTATCTAGTAATACACTAGAATAGCTAGTTTTATCTAAAGCGTTTATAAACTTCTCTCTATCTGTTATAATCTCAATTTTATATCCCAACTTTTCTACCATTGCACCTATTATTTTAGCTTCTATTTTTGTCTCTTTATAGATTAAAATATTTTTTACATCACTATTCTCTTTTTCTGAAAAAAACTTTTTTAAAACATCTAAAAAAACATTTAAATCTATAGGTTTTGGTACATATTCGTCCATTCCATCAGATAAAAATTTCTCTCTATCTCCATATAGTGCATTGGCTGTTACTGCTATTATTGGTATGTGGTTTAAATTATGTTTCTGTTCATAATCTAAAATAGCTCTAGTAGCTTCAACACCATTCATAATTGGCATCTGTATATCCATAAATATAACATCATACTCCTTTTTTTTACGCATTTCAAAACCTATCTGCCCATTTTCAGCTATATCGCAACTAATCCCTATGTTTTTAAGTGTATATTTCATCATTTTTCTATTTATGGGATTATCTTCAACTACAAGTGCATTTATATTATTAAATATTGGTAAATTATTTTCCATTTTTAGAAACCTTGTATTTTTTTATAAATTATATCTTAAATTTTATGATAATATAGATATTTAATATTTATTTTGGTAATTATCTCCTATATCTATTTTTTTATTAGTTTTAATAAGTTAAACTAATAAGTAAAAAAAACTTCACAATTTATTTATCTTTATGTAAACAGTTGATATAATTTCAGCGTTAAAAATAGTGATATTAAGTAAACTTTTATGAAAAATATATTTGAAATTATCGTTTTAATTTAAACAGGAGAAAAAATGGGTAAAAAACGGACTATAGGTATGTGGTTATATAGCAATGGTGGTGGTGACGCTATTGGTAAAAAAATTATCAAAAAATTAAAAGAGAGAGATATTGAAACAATAGATAATATAAATCTACGAAATGCTACTGCAAAAAATGGAAATATTGTTCACAATGGAGTAAAGTTAAATAAATTAGACCTATTTTTCTCTTATAATGCAGGAGAGCAAACACAGTATCAAGTATATCTATATCAAGCATTAAATCATGTAATTCCAATGATAAATAGCTATGAGTCTTTCTCTCTTACAGAAGATAAGTTTCATACATCATTTTTATTAAGACAACATGGCATAATGACACCTGATTATAGATTATGTCATAGAGATGATACAAATGAGCTTAGAAAAACAATTAAAAAATGGGATAAAATGGTCTATAAACCAACTGATGGTTGGGGTGGTGTAGGTTTAACTAAAATTGAGAGTGAAGCAAATTTAGATATGTTAATGCCATTTCTAAATCAAATGGATTTACGATATTTTTATGTGGAAAGATTTGTAAAATATGATAATACAGACTTTAGAGTTGATATAGTAGATGGTGAATTTGTTGGTTGTTATGGAAGAAAAGCTAGTAATACAGATTGGAGAACTAATATAACAAGTGGTGGCTCTGTATTTATGAGAGAAGCTAATGATGAGATTATAAATATAGCAAAAAAAGCTGCAAAAGTTTGTGGTACAGATATAGCAGGGGTTGATATTATATATGATTTAGAAAAAGAAGAGTATATTGTTTTAGAAGTAAATGGAATTCCAGCTTTTGCAACACCAGAACAAGAAAAAATGGGTTTAAATTTTAATGATAAAAAGATTGACCTTATTGTTGAAATGATAGATAGAAAAACAAAAAAGTAAAAAAAACAAAAAAATAAAGAATTTAATAAAATAAAGGATAAACAGATGGGTTTAAAGAATAAAGAGTTACCAAAATTAGGATTTTTATATTTAGATTATGTATTGAGATTTTTTGACCACTCAAATTTTAAAGGTTGGCCAAATAAGATAGAGACTGTAACATACCATTGGAAAAATGATAAAGATAGATTTATAGCAGAGGTTAAAAGAAAAAAGATTGATGTTTTAATTGGAAATGTTCCAGCAACTGCCTATGAGACATTTAGAGAGATAGCAAGAGAGTTACCTAATGTTAGATTTATCCCATCACTAGATACTCAATTTTCAAATAAATCAAAAGAGAATGTAACAAGATTTGCATGGAAATATGGTCTTCCAATTCCTAAAACTTATATATATTATAATAGAGGAAATGCAGATACATTTTTAAAAAAGACAGAGTATCCAAAAATTGTTAAAAAATCTTATGGACCATCTAATTATGGTGGATATTTTGTTCATAAAGTTGACTCTTATAAAGAGGCAAGAGAGCTATTTGATGAAAAAAAATATCACCCAATGTATTTTCAAGATTTTGTTCCAATGGAAGCTGATATTCGTGTAATGTTAATAGGACATAAACCTGTATGTGCATTTTGGAGAAGAGCTCCTGAAGGTGAGTGGCTAACAAATACAAGTCAAGGTGGAGAGATGGACTATATGAATGTTCCAAAATCTGTTCTTGATTTGGCAGTTAAAGTTAGTAAAGCAGCGAACGCAGAGTATTGGGCTTGTGATGTGGCTTATGGAAAAGATGGAAAGGTAAGAATTTTAGAGTGTGCTACAGCATTTGCAGCATTCCCATATATTAGAGACTGGATTGGTCAATATTTAATGTGGTCTTTAAGTAAAGGAAGGTTTAAAAAGCCAAATACACCAATGTTTAACTGGGAAGAGTTAGGTAAAATTTCACCTGATTTATTAAGAACTATGAGACATATTACATTTGGTGAGTATAGACCATCTTATGATGGAGCATTCTTTGGAGCTAAGAAAAAAGTTTATGGTGAAAAAGAGGTTTATATTCATGAGTTAGATAGTGAATATAAGATGTTTGATGTTAAAGAGAGAACATTTGAAGAGTGGCCAAGTGAAAAGTGGAACTATCAAGATAGATTTGCACTTAAAAACTTAAAATCAATGAAAGTGCCACTTCTTAAAAAAGAGGAAGCTCCAGAAGTTAGTGGAGATGAGGCAACAGAGGCTATTACTATAAGCGATAAAGAGTTAGAGGAGTTACTTTTATCTATTAAAGGTTTAGGTAAAAAGAAACTAGCTAAAATCTTAACATATTTTAAAACTCATAGTGACCTAATTAATACATTAGAAAGAGAGCCTAGAGCATTAGAAAATGTAAAAACTATTGATATTAAAATGGTTGAAAGAATAACTAAAGCTTGGGGTGACTATAAAAAAGAGTTACTAATCTCTTTAGTAGATTAAACTTATATTTTGGGAAACTTTTGTTTCCCAACTATCCTTCTATTACACCTTTTAACATCTCTTGACTATCTACAAAAATAGTATCAATTATTTGATTATTTTCTATTTTTATTACTGTTAATTTCCCATCTTTTTTACTAAATTGATTAGTAAACTCTTTATCTGTAGATAGAAGTATCTCAAAGTTATATTTTTTCATTTTTGGAACTATAATAGTTTTTCTTAAAATTGATGGTACACCACTTACATCAGCAATTACTTTAATATCATGCTTTTTTAAATAGTTATTATCTTGTGCATTAAAATAGTTTCCAATAAGCTCTCCTGTATCTTTTCCAAAACTTACTACAATTATTTTTGGCATACTCTCTACGCTATGCTCTTTTCCAAATTGGTCATTTAATTTAAATGGTTGCATTTTATATTTTCCTCTTTTAATTTTAGTCACATTATAGCAAAAAAGCATATTAATCTATGCCTTATATAACAGTCTTTTTTTGATAAAATACTCACTTTAAAAAAGGATAAAGATGTTATTAGAAGATTTACAAGAGACTATAAAAAAAGAGATAGGGGTTTTACTCTACTTTTCAGGAGAAAACTGTAATGTGTGTCATGCACTAAGACCAAAGTTTAAAGAGTTATTTAATAATAGTTTTCCTAAAGTTAAACAGATATATCTTGATGCTCACCAAAACCCTAAAATATCAGCACACTTTCAAGTCTTTTCAGTTCCTACTATGTTAGTTTTTTTAGATGGAAGAGAGTTTATTCGTGAAGGTAGAGCTGTAAGTTTATATCAACTAGAAGATAAGCTTCAAAGACCTTATAGTATAATGACAGAGTAGAGAAAAAACTATATTTTATAGTTTTTATCTCTAACACTCATCTCTTGATTTAAACCGTAACAATCGCAAAATTGTTGTTATGACTAAGGTTCAAGCTACCTTTTTGTAATTTTTTGTTCATATCTAAAGTAAATCCTATAATTGCTTGGATTTCGCAAATTATATATGGGATATATTCTTTATATTGAACATTAATATTATATAATATTTTTTTTTATTTTTGACTTAAAAAATGATGTTTTATTATATATTTTTTAGATTATCTTTTGTCCAATTTCCATAAGCTTGACGAATATTTACAACACCATATTTACTTAGTTCATTAATAATTCCCTCTAAAGCATACCTTTCTACACAACTTAAATATCCAATCCCATCATATCCCCAATCTGC
This sequence comes from Campylobacteraceae bacterium, assembly GCA_027065385.1. Classification (GTDB taxonomy): domain Bacteria; phylum Campylobacterota; class Campylobacteria; order Campylobacterales; family Sulfurovaceae; genus UBA1140. The sequence goes on from JAMOOP010000075.1 coordinate 42,919, forward strand.
TCTTTAAAGGCAAAAAGAGAATCAACATCATAAATCTTTAAGACATTCATCATCTTCATAAAGACCCAAAGACC
>JAMOOP010000076.1 GCA_027065385.1 Campylobacteraceae bacterium
TTCCTAAAGTTGATAAAATGATTGATGGGGATTTTGAGAATAATAAGTTTTTGGGGGTTTTGGAGTATGATTGTTATGAAGAGAGTGGGTGATTTTGTCTAAAGTGTAGTATTATATCACAATTAAAAATACAAGTCAATATTTTAAAATTTTTTTATTATGTAAATATTACTATTTAATAGTATATTTTTCTATAATATCAAATACATATTAATGATACCAACACTTTTAAAAATGGTGGACTCTTTAGCTAGAAAATAATAGTTATAAAAAAGTGAAAATTAAATGATTTTAAGTGAAGTTGATTTAATCTTTTTTCTATTATAAACTTTTTGTTTTTAAAAATTTATTTATTTCATAAATAGTAGAATTTATAATTTCTATATGATTATTTTCATGATTATAATCAAATAAAGATTTTATATCATTAGTTCTGATTAAAAAAGACTTTTTTGATTTTTTTGATTTTACAGCTTTATTTAATGCTTTTATAGCCTCTTCTATTGTTTCATTTTCTTTTTGAATACGAATTAAAATTGGGCTATTTTGATATTTAATTTTTAAGATAGCATCAATTCCACTATTTTCCCTCGTCCCCAAACTGTGTTTGGGGATGCATAAGAGTAGTAACTTCCTTTGAATATAAAATTCTCATATGAGTTCCCAAATCAAATTTGGGAACTAGCAAAACTGCTCTAATATCTCCTCTACATCACTCTCTAATTTACTCTCTTCATAGATTCTGTTACTTATACTAGATTCAGAGTTTATTTCCCTCTTTTTTTTGCTAGAATTAAAAAAATCTATCAATCTACTAGCTATAAGTGTATGTAGATATGTACTCTCTTTTGCCCCTTTGGTGGGGTCATAGTTTTTTAGAGCTTGGAAGCTATCTTTTTCTAATCTCTTTTTGATGTAGTCTTGACACTCCTCTATTACATCTATTATAGATAGATGAGAGCATTTGTTGCGACAGAGTTTTTCTATTATGGTTATGGCTATGGCGTAAAGTTCCCATACTTTTTTCATCTTTTTTCCTATTGGTTCTTTGGGTTATATTTTACAATAATTTTATAAAAATATAAATTTGACATATTTTTAAATTAGTACTATAATAAGTAAAAAAATAAGGAGAAAAATATGACAATAGCAAAAGCAGAAAAAATCACCGTAACTATCCCTTATGAGTTAAAAGAGCAACTCTATGCACTCAAAAATGAGTTTGGTACAACCATGTCCGCTATCTATAAAGAGGCTCTAAGGGCTTATGTAAAGAAAAAAGAGGAAGAGAGATGGAAAAAAGCTGTAGTTTTAATGGAGCAGGAGTATGAGAACAATCCTGAACTTACCGATTGGTTAGATTTTGAGGAGGATTTTTATGACTATAAAACAGTCTGAAATTTGGCTTGTAAACCTCAACCCAACAATAGGCACAGAGATAAGCAAAACTAGACCATGTCTTGTGATTGGTGATGATATGATAGGAAAGTTAAAATCAAAAACAGTTTTGCCAATTACAGGTTGGAATGAGATTTACAGACAAGTTCCGTGGATGATAGAGTGTGAACCAACACCACAAAATCATCTCTCAAAACTCTCTGCTATTGATGCCTTTCAGATTCGTAATCTCTCTACAAAACGGTTTATCAAGAGAATTGGGGTGATAGATAGTGATTTGCTTTTTATAGTTCACTCAATTGTGGCTCAAACACTCTCTGTAAGGTATAAATTGGTTATAGATTAGGGGGAAAAATAAACTTCTACTTAGTATAATGGTATAAATGAAAAGTAAAGAATGGAGAGAAAATGAGATTTTTAATACCGATAGCCTTGACCTTGACCCTACTGTCAGCTCAAAATAGAGAAGCCCTACTAATAGGAAACAGCAACTACAAACACATCTCGAACCCATACCTTTCTACACAACTTAAATAAAAGATAAAATGCTAAAATACCTCAAAAAGAATATGAATAAAAGATTAAAAAAAGACACGAGATATTGGTAAAAGGCGAAATGAATACAAAACATAAAAGC
>JAMOOP010000077.1 GCA_027065385.1 Campylobacteraceae bacterium
ATATCTTAATATTTTGTAGGTTATAATTAGGTTAAAGGAACTTTATTATGGCAAATGACTTAATTGTTAAAGACAATAGATTAATTGAAGCAAAATATTCACTAAACAAAACACAAATTAAATTTATAGCATATATGGCAAGTCGCATAGATAAAGATGATATAGACTTTTTTACTTATGAAATTAAATTAAATAAAATGCTAGAAATATTGGAGATAGAACGAAAAAATTGGAAATGGCTAGGACGACAGTTAAAAGAATTACAAACTAAATTAATCGCTATACAAAATGATAATAAAGGAATGGAATATGTTGCCTTAATTAGTTACTTTAATATCGATACAGAAGGGAATACTGTTAAATATAGATTTGATAAAGCAATGAAACCTTTTCTATTACAATTACAAAAAAACTTTACAAAACTAAGTCTTGAAAAAATATTGAATTTTGATAGTTCTTATACAATTAGGTTATATGAAATAATTGAACAACGTGCAGCATTATTGAAAAAATATAAGAATGAAAAACTTATTAATTTTGAAATAGAATTAGATGAATTGAAAGAAATGTTGGTTGGAGAATACAATACAAAAACAGACAAAATAGAAATTAAAAAAAGTTATTCTTTATATGGAAGCTTTAAGCAAAAAGTATTAGATGTCGCCCATGCAGAGCTTAAAGCAAAAGGCGATTATTATTTTGAATATGAACCAGTTAAAACTAGTAGAAAAATCACATCAATAATATTTAAAATAATGACAAATAAAGAAAAAATAAAAACAGATTTTAAAAAGAAAAAGAAGAAAAACCTACTGAATGGAAAAGAAAAACAAATAGCATTAGAACAGATAAGAAGAATTATAGAACGAAGTAAAAATATTAGAGATCCACTTAAATATGAACAAGCATTATTTACAAAATATTTAAAAGGTGATTTGAATTATGATAAAGATTTACAGCAGATTAAAGACAGTATGGATAGGGAAGAACTAACTAATATTATAAAGCAATACAAAGATATAATCGAAGCCGAAGAGCAGGATAAGAAAATAGAGGATAGAAAAGCAAGAGTTGAAAAATTTAAAGCAAATCTTAAAAATGATAAAGTTGAAAAATGAATTATTTTAAAGTCTGCTTACCAAAAAGTTGAGAAATTAGATAGTGCTTAGATTTGTAACTTATGGGTGAATTTTAGTTTTTTAATTATCGTAACGTTAATTGTTAATAGAGGAAACCAAAAATCCATAATGGGATTTTATTACCAAATCCAACTTCTATATCATCAGATACCACAAAACTATTATCTATATCTTTTATCTGTTTAAAAGTTTTATTTTTACCACCTATTTCAAGAGTATACTTACTCTCTACCAAAAAATCACCCTCTTTAGCTATATTGAGTTTATATTTAAGTGATACTTGATTTGCAAAAAAAGTTTCTCTAATAGTACCTATCTCGTTACTTTCACAGTATGCAAAGAGCAGATTAGTATTGTTGAGATATATTTTTGCTGGTTTGTTTATTTTTTTAATTCCTTTAGTATGTTCATTCACTAAAAGGAGCATCTGTCCATCATTTAAAAATTCAATATAATCATAAAGCTTTGCTCTACTAATTTCTGCTGTAGTCGCTATCTTAGTATAGTTTACTTCAAATGGTTTACTTTCACATACAACTTCAAGTAGCTTTTTTAATTTATATGTATATTTTTGCTCAATTAAGCCTAATGATGTTAAATCTAAATCTATTGTTAGATTGATAGTATTTAAAAGATTCTGATAATAAGATGTTTGCTTATCAAAATAAAATGGGTAATAACCTATTTTTAAATAGTTGTTAAAATCATTTAAAATATCTCTATTGTCATTAGTGATACCATTGGCAATCTCTAAATGATTAGTGATTAGATTCTCAAAACTATAACTATTTAAAGTAGTTTTATTTTTAATTTCAAGATATTCCCTAAAAGAGAAACCATTTAAACTATAAAGAGTTACTCTTCTACTTAAATCACTTTTTGAATTTAAAATTGATGTTGCACTGCTTCCTGTAAAAATCACTTTTATACTAAAAAGATCATAAATAGTTTTTAAGTAAGCACTAAAATCTTTATATCGATGAATCTCATCAAGAAGTAGGTATTCTCCACCATCCTCTACAAACTCCTCTACTAAATCTATTAGATCCACTCCAGATAAAAAAGGGTAATCCATAGAGATATAAAGAGCTTTGATTTTTTTATCTTCAAGCTCTTTCAGATATTGAAATAATAATGTAGTCTTACCAATCCCTCTTGCTCCAAATATTGCAATCATTTTATCATCAAAATTTATTTCATTATAGAGGTATCTTTTATATTCTATATTTTGATTTTTTTTTAATCTGTTTTGGAATTTGAATAATTTTTCTAACATTATACTTCCTATTATGTATTTGGTTATAGACAAATACAATTATAGCTAAAAAATTTATAACTGTATAAATTTAAATACAGTCGTAATATTAACTGCTGATATTTACAAAAAAACAGACACTCTAAAACAGCCAAACAGTTCAATAATCAAAGAAATCCAATTCTAAAACCAAATATTTAAAGAATACTTCCTATAAATCCAATAACTTCTTAATTTCATCACTAGAGTAATATTCAGAGATAGCTTTGTTAATAATGAAATCTAACTTCTTTTTTTCATTTAAGCCAATAGTTTCATTTTCAAGAACAGTAGCCATAATTTTAATTCTTTTTACGTTATCTAAATCTAAATTAACTCTTTTACCTATAACTTCATTTTCTTGCATTTAATATCCTTTTATTAAAAAACTAACAATATTATACTTTTAATTAACAAAAAATACAATTAATAAAACAAAACCACTTTTTAATCAATTTTCCTCACTTTCTCAAACCTTAAAGAGTCACCCTTTTTGACCCATTATACCTCTTAAATAATATACATAATTACTAATTAAGTACACGAAATAAGAAAAACAAAGCAAAAAGAACTAAAATAAGACCATATAAAGCAATTAAATCTATTTATCTAAATTAGTTAAATGTAATATTTTATCAATAAATAAGAAAAACTCAATAAAACCTTTAACTTGAAATATATAATTAATATAAATTATAAATAATAGAAATATTTGCTTTAAATAGATAAAAATATAAAAGTTGACATTAATAGTGATAAAGAAGATATTTATACATTTAGATAGATATTTCAAAAAAAATAATGAATAAAACAAGGTTAAATCTATTTTACTTTAAATTCTATCAATATTTGAGAAATAAGGAATTATCCTCATAGAAAAGTTGTTCGATTTTATTGGGGTACTATACTTGAAGAAACACCAAATTCCTCTGCAAGTTTTGTTATAGAAAGTGCATCTCCATCATTGAGTTTTGAAAGGATTGTTGTTAGTCTTGTTAGAATTCTATCGTAGTCGTGTTTATATGGCATTTTTGTTTCCTAGTTTGTTATATTTTAAAATTGATAAACTTAAACCTCTATTATATGATAATTAGGAACATCACTATTTTCATTAAAAGCGGGATTATGAATAGTTGTATTTAAAAGTTTATCCATAGTTTTAACTGGTCTGTGTTGATGAGCACAAAGTAATATTTTTGGATTTATAACTTTCCTTTTAATCGCACTATACAGCTCTTTATCTCCCCAATCATCATTATCTTTATTTGTTGATATTTTTGTATTGGCTGGTGGTATGTGAGTAATCAAAATATCACATTCATCAAACTCAAAATAACCATCAGCACCAATATATGGATAGCAACCAAACGTTATATCATCTATTTTTTTAATTGTATTATCAGCATAATAATTTGAGGTATCAATTTTATTTAACCACTCTTCATTCTCAAATTCATCTATATCGTGATTCCCACTACATACAAAAAGTGGCTTATGAAACTTTTTTATCCAAATTGTTATCCACTCAATCTGCTCTAAAAGAGTTTCCTCTTTTGAGCTTTCTAAAAAATCACCGCTGATACAAAATATATCAAAATTATCTTGCTGTTGTGCTATCCATTCAAACCATCTTTTGTTGAAATGTAAATCTGTGGTGTGTAGTATTTTCAAATTATTTTCCTATACCTACTTCTGATATAATCTGATATAATTTTTTCAAAATCCGAACCATAGCCAATGTATCTAATCGGCAATAGGCAAGTAAATCTTTTTTTATATCTACTAATTTACTTTTATCTTTTAGCAGATATAAGTTAGCAAACGTATCCATAGCATCCCCACCATTTTGAATACTTCCTAGCTTTTTATAGTCAAGTTCATCATCATCTGGAAATAGTGTTGGTAAAACAATTTTTATAGAGTATTTACCATTAAATTTTGGATGATAGTAGTGTTTATATTGGAATGGGTAAGCTAGATCTATAAACCTCTCATTTAAAGCCAAAAGTTCATCACTAACATCTGAATATACTAAAGCTAAGTTTTTTATCTGTGTTATCTCAAATGATTGATTATAAGCTATGATTGAACCAGTTGCTGTAATGTCTTTTAACATTTGTTCAGATAGTGGTCTTCTTGGATCACTATTTTCATCTCCTAAAAACTCTTTATGTTCTAGTGTTCCATCTTCATGTAAAATATGTAGTGAATACTGAAATGGCATCTGAGAATAAGGTCTTTGGTTGTTAAATCTTGGAATGGCATTTTGAAAAGTCTCAAAATCAAAAAAGTTTATAGGGTACTCGATAGTCTCTAAAAACTCTTTTATTTTTGGCTTATCTATTTTTATCTCTTGTGATTTATGATGTTTAATCTGCATACGAGCATTCTTACCTAGACGAAAATCATCTGGAACATCATCAATACTAAGTATATCGTCATAGTAAAGTTTCCATTGCTTACCCATTGCATAGGATATATCAAATACTGAATTATTTTTAGGTATATGCTGCCAACAATGAGAACTAAAATCACATCCATGAGGATCACTACAATGTTTACCAATATCTATATTTGGTATATCATCTTTAAGCATCTCTTGCATTTCAAGAAGTTGAGGTTCGATTGACTCTTGTTTTTCTAAAACTATATCTGTTATATCATCAATGGTAAATAACTCTTTTATATTAAGCTCACCATCTCTTACATACTTATTGTTTATATGAACAACATAAGCTCGATTTAGATTTATAGCTTTAGAGAGTGCATACCATTGAATTGAAGTATCGTTAATATGATATTCTTTTGTGTGAGTGGAAGCTTTTACTTCATATATATCCCAAGAATTTTCATTTTTAACTAAAATATCAGCCATTACAAATATGCCATCTTCTTTGAATGATGCTTCGTAAATTACTTCTGTACCATTAGTTATAAGCTCTTTAGTTTTCTCTATCATACCATTGAAATTAGAACTATCAAACGCTATCTCAACACCATTTGGAAACAACTCTTTAGCCAACTCACCAACATCAAATCCCGTATTGAAATTTGATTCTATTTGACTATTTGGTGTATCTCTTAGCTCTTTGTTATTTTTATATAACCATAGAGATTTGTGACATTGTAAACCTCTTATGTATTGGGATTTGGATAGGGTCATTAAAGTAGCTCTTTTAATGGAATTTTTATACCAAATTTACATATATTACTAAAATCCTTTTCTTTTTCAAAATCATCATTAATTGATTCTTTCCCATCTACTTTTGGATAGATAAATAATATTTTTGCTTCTTCATTATCAGATAATCCAATATCTTTTCTAATTTTAGTAACTCTTCCATATAGAGATAACTGTTGATAATCACCTTTGAATTTATTAGCTTTATCACTTTCTTTAAACCAATATTTATATTTAGCATCAATGATAAGTTTTTCTTCTTTTAGAATAAAATCTGGTCGAAGTCCCCAATGATAGCTATTACCATCTTTTCGACCATAACCTGAGACTAAAGCACCTTTATATTTTTCTCTAAGTTTTACTTCTACATATCTTTCAAATAACTCAGGCATGTCAATATAAAAAGGTGGTATTTTATACTTTTCTTTATAATCTGTATCATTTAAGCTAAATCCAAATCGTTTAAATATCATTTGTGCTAATTTTAAAGCTTCTTTATACTCTTTATAAAATGGAGAATATTTTGTTTTTGAAAAATCACTATTAAATACCTCTTTCCTATTAACTAAATCAAAAGAATTTAGGTTTGACTTTATTAATTTAGCTATATCATCATTACTAATACCATATAAGTTTCTGCTACATTGCAATAATGCAGTTTTTAATATCTGATTTTCAATACAATCAACAGTATATATTTGATGATTACACACTGTTTTATCAAGTCTATTTTTAAAATGATTTTGTTTAATAGTTTGGTTAATTAAAATTTTACCTTTAATCTTAGAAGTTAGATTTTCAGTAACTTTTATATAACCCTTTTTTAAACCTTTTATTGATATATTTTTAACTATTTGTAAAAATTGTAATATTAATAATGGTGTTATCTCATCTTTAGAATTTTCAATTTCTATCCATTTTTCATTAAAAAATATTTTATATGTTTCATCTAAATGCTTACTAGTAATAGGGTCTTTTAAACATACTAAAAACATTTTCAAATAATCAGCTTGATAGTTCTTATTCACTTTTGGTGCAATATGAATATATTCATTTACTTTATCATTAAACCATCTATATCCAATGTAGTAATGTGATTTTAATTTAACTTCAAAACTATCAAACTCTTGATGAAGACCTAAATATTTTGGATTTTGTTCATCATAAAGATTATTAAACTCTTTTAACTTCTCTTCATCAAATTTACTATCACTAGATACTTGAGTATGTTCAGTAGAATCAACTATCGCTTTCAAACTTCAACTCTTCTACTTTTTCCCTAGCATTTTCATTTAATACACCATCTTTTATATATTCTCTTAAAAGTGGTTTTACTTGATATTCCAATTTATTTTTCAGCTCTTCTGCATCTTTTGCAATAAAGTATGAGTGTCCAATTTTGATATCTTCAATATTAAATTCTGGTGATATATAATCATTAGTGAATAATTTAATTGTTTCATCATAAAGTTTTTTACCTTTAGGAAATTTGCTTAGAATATTGTTTTCATTAGATAATACATCAACAAATGTAAATCTTCTTCTTATTGCATAATCTATGTGTCCTATACTTCTATCAGCTGTATTCATTGTACCAATTATATATAAATTAGATGGTAGAATTATTTTTCGACTACCTTCTAATTCATACATACTTTCAACAGCTTCATCACGATACTCTAAAGCATAAATTAGTTCTCCTAGCACCGATGATAAGTTTGCTCTATTAATCTCATCAATTATTAAAATATACTTTTTATCTTTATTTATCTCCTTATTTGCTTCTTCTGCCATTTGTCCTAAAACTTTGTTTTGTGTTTCATACTTAACACTTTTCCCGTCAGCTGTGGTAGTTGCTATAATACCTCTCACAAAATCCTCATAACTATATGATGGATGAAATTGGATTAGTTTGATTTGATTTTTATTAATCTTAGCAAAGCTATTTTTAATATCATCGTTTGTTTCTATCTTTGAGGAACTATCAATCATACTTATTGCTATTTGTTTAGCTACCCTTGTCTTACCTGTTCCGGGAGGTCCTTGCAATATAATTTGTTTTTGATACTCTAATAATTTTGTTTTTTCTTTAATTTTCATTTTGACTTCTTCCTTAATTATTAATTTATGCCATTCTTGAATATAGTCGCCAATTGTATATTTTTCATTATTTATATCTCCAGTAAATTTACTACAAGATTGAAGTGTTGTAGGATAATATGCAGAGCCTAGTTTTTTTGGTAATTTAAATTTAGTATCATATTTAGATAAAATTTTTATCTTTCTTCGATGCTCAAACCAATCAGTATCTGGACTTAATTCATGTTGATATTCTCCAACTATTGATACAAGTGCCACCGCTCCTTTGTGTCGTATAAGTACAATATCCCCTTTTTGCATACTATTTTTAAATTGAGCTATTTGATTATGTCCTTTTTCCCAATCCCCTAAACCAATATATTCTGTTTCTAAAATTTTATATATTTTATCTTGCGTATCAGTATCATCATCTTGATGAAGTTGCATATGCCAATAATTCATTCTATCCTCCAAGTTTATTTTTAAATCATCAAAAGAAGCAGTAACTTCTACTTCCTCACTTTCTACTATAATGCTCTCAATTCAAGACCATTAAAATAAAATCTCTTCCAACCCACAAAGTCCCGTCAAAGGAACAGAGTAGCTATACTCATTATTCACTTGATACTCATCTGTATTTATACGAATTAAAGTAGCATTTTTATAACTATTTGAGATTAAATTCCCTTTTTTACGAACAGTTGGAATAGTTGTACCTGCTCCAATTTCAATTATAACCATTTTTTGAGAAGTCTTTTGTATATTTTCAAACCAAGTATTGAATTTTTGCTCTTGAAAATAGGTTCTACTATCATCCCAATGCCAATCTGCAAACATAAATATATTTGGTCTTGCTACACTACCACAAGATGGACATTTAGGTACATTTATAGCTTCAAATGTATCTTTATTAATAATTACATTTTCATCATCAGACGACCAAACACTATCATCACAATCAGCAACACATTGTAAATAATGAATAGTTCCATGTATCTCTAATATCTTATTTTCATCAAATCCAGCTTTTTGGAATTGTCCATCTACATTAGAGGTAAAAATAAAATAATCGTTCTTCTTTTTTTCTACCTACATTAGAGGTAAAAATAAAATAATCGTTCTTCTTTTTTTCTACTAAATCTAAAAGTAGTTTAAAACCATTATGAGGAATAGTATCTCTGTAAAGATTGAGTCTATGACCATAAAAAGCCCAAGCTAACTTTGGGTTAGAAGTGAACCATTTAGGATTAGCCATTCCTTGAAATCCTATCCCTAAATCTTTAATAATAGGATATGCTTTCCAAAACCCTTCATTACCTCTAAAGTCTGGTAATCCACTATCTACACCCATACCAGCTCCTGCTGTTATAAGTATGCTATCTGCTTCTTCTATTAATTTTTTTATTGTTTCTATCTCTTCTTTTAGCATTTTTACTCCTTGTTTTTTTATGTCTACTTATTTAAACTTTTATGAATAACTTTTGCACTAGGAACAACACTGGATGACAAATCTAAATGAACATCTTGATCATCAAAAAATATATCTGCACCAAAGGCTTCGAGTATCTCATATTTTTCACTTCCACCTAAGAAAAATGCTTCATCAATTCTAACACCCCAAACATTTAAAGTTTTGATAACTCGTTCATGTGTTGGTGCTGACCTTGCTGTTACCAATGCTGTACGTATAGGCGATTCTTTATCTTTAAACCTCTTTTGAATATTAGCAATAGTTAAAAGAAATTTTGCAAAGACACCCTCTTCTAAGGGGTTATCTCTATTTTCTTGTTCATGTTTTATAAATGACTCTAAACCATGTTCTTTATATATAAGTTCAGAGGTTTCACTAAATAGTACAGCATCTCCATCAAATGCTATTTTGACTTGGTCATTTATTGAGTTGTTTATATCTTGACTTGATGGAAGTATTTTTGCTGCGGCAACACTATTTTCAATAGCATTCATTACATCACTATCATCAGCACTTAAAAAAAGATCTACTTTAAATGCTTTGAGATATTTAGATGTATCGTTACCACTCGTCCAAGCAGACCTTTTTATATCTAGCTTGTACTCATTGATAGCGTTTGTTATTCTAAGGCTTGTCCCTGCATTATTTTTAGACAAGATTATCACTTCAACCTGTTTTTCATCTTCATTAAAGTGTTGATTTATCTTTAAAAGATTTTCAACAACTCTATAACCTGTACCTTTTTGAAGTGGTGTATTTTCATTTTCAAGTTGGTATTTATAATAAGTATCTAAACCTTTCTCTTCAAAGATTTTATTTTCATCTTCAAGGTTAAATAATGCTCTGGAGCTTACTGCTACTACTAATTTATTTTTTAGATTGTATGCCATCTTTTACTCATCTACACTTATAATCTGCATCTCAACCAAAGAACTCTCTTTATAAAGTTTCATAAATTCATCTTTAGTTAGTTGCTTCTCTGTACTGTCGTGATTATTATTACAATAAATATTTAGTTTATCACTCCCATCAGCACTCAATTCAAAAAAATTATCTTTAGTTGAAAGCATAATAGTAGTTTGAGTAACTACTGTTGCATTGTCGCAAATATCGTTTAGTTCATCAATACTAAAAGTATCTAAAAATCTTTGGTGTAATTTACTATTTTTATTTGGCATCTATTCTATCCTTTTAAACTATTTTAAATTTTCTATAAATATAATATACTTCAAAAGAACATCATAAGTAGTAGATAAAAATTAATTTCATACTCCTATATCTTTCTATTTTCATAGGTCTATTCTATTATCTTTTCATAGGTCTATTCTATTATCTTTTGTATTATGTAATCTATTTCTGATTACTACTTACAAGGAAATATAATGACAATTAGCGAAGTAAAAAATAAAGCCACATTTATTTGTGAACATATCGACCCTAGTGGTAAACCAATTAATGGTTATTACAACAAAAAAGAGGATATTTACTATATTACTTATGATGCTGATGTAACTAGAGATAATATAGAGTTTGTTACCTTTAAACAGGGCGATAAAATCAAAGATAATATACTATTTGACCCATTTTCTGAGTTTAAAATGATAAATCAGAGAAATGATTGTTAAATAGTTTTGAGAAAGGATTTTTTATAAGTTATTACAAAAAAATTCTATCTCTTTAAAATGTTTCTCAACACCCTCAAAGCTATGATTTCCATTCTCTTCTATAAGCATTCTTGAACCTTCCATCTTATTAACAGCTTCTTTATAATCTAAAAGTTCATCTCCTTTTTGTACTAAAAGCATAAAATTCTCTTTTTTTAGATTTTTTACCTCATACTTTTTAAGCATATCAAGATGAGAACTGTTCCATTCAAAGCTACTATTATCATAAAAGTTAGGTGTTGCATTTGATGTGTTGCTTAGTGTTTTATATGGATAGATAGAAGGGTTAAGAAGTACTGTATTTAGATTATACTTGTTACCCAAATAGATAGCATAAAAACCACCCATTGAAGAGCCTATAAGGTTTACCTCTCCATTGTATGACTCTATAATCTCCTCTAAAGTTGTTATCGCTAACTCTGGAACATAGGATAAAGAGGGAGCTATAAATGAAATATTTTTATTTTTAAAATACTCTCTAAAAAGTTTTGCTTTAGAGCCTTGACCACTTCCACTAAATCCGTGTATATATATTGTTATCATTTTTTTGCCTTTTTTAATATTTTACTACTATAAGTTTTTTTTCTAATGTTTTAGTAAAGTTCATTGTGTATTTTTCAAGATATGAAGCCAACGTTTCAGTTAATAATTTTCTATTTTTAAAATCTCTACTACCAATTATCGCTATTTTTATATCACTCATAAAAAGTTTTTCCTAAATACAAAACAATATCATCTGTCAAAAAATCTGATATATCTATCTCATCTGCTATATTTTGGTTCGCTCCTTTTATAGCTCCATATATCGCACAATTTGTATCAGTATCTCCACCATTAGAAACTATATATTTAAACCCTTCAGTAAAAGATAGGTTCATTTTTAAAGTTTCTATAACAATATACAATGAGTAAATAACCCAAGCAGTATGACCTAGTTTTAGTTTTGAAAGAATATTTTTATATATCTCTTTTTCTAATATGTTTATACCATTTATAGCAATATCTAAAGCTAATCTATTAGCTATAAATATAGTTTTATTTTTATGTGTAAGTGCTGAATCTTCATTCATCAAAGTAAGAGCATCTTCAAAACTATATCCATCTTTGATAAGTGCAATCCCAAAAGGTATCACTCTCATTAAAGCCCCATTACCCTCAGAGTCTTTGTTAGTGCTATTTTGAATAAGTACACTATATGTATGCATTCCTATTCCATCTCTAGCACCATCTTTGATAGCCCAATTTTTATAGGAGTTGAAAAGTACCTTTTTATTTATCTTTTTATATTTGAAATAGTGTGTGAGTAATATATTTGCCATTTTTGTATCATCTGTAATCTCTCTATTTACAGCTTTATTTGGTAATAGTTTTCTATCAAAAGTAGTTCCCATTAAGCCATCTCTTTCAAAGTAAGAGCCATAACTATCGCCACAAGCGAGTGCTAATAAGGGTTGGTTTAATTTGAGTTTCATATTTACACCTTGTTTGAATTTTATATATTATACATTTTTTATTTGACATCTTTATGTCTGCTCTATTGTTTTATAGATAGAATATACTAATTTTAAAACTAGGAAAACCAAAATGCCCTACAAACACGACTACGATAGAATCCTAACAAGACTAACAACAATCCTTTCAAAACTCAACGATGGAGATGCTCTTTCTGTAATAGAACTTGCCCAAGAGTTTGGTGTTTCTTCAAGAACTATTCAGCGAGATTTCAATGAACGTTTAATCTCTTTTCCAATTTATCAAGAAAGGAAAAAGTGGAAAATGCAAGATGGATTTCGTGTTGAAAAAAGTAAATCTATCGAAGATGAACTTGTTTTAGATATTATCTCAAAAATTACAGAAAGTATCGGTGGTAACTTTGCCACCAAATCACATACACTTCTTTCTAAAATCAAAAATGAAGATTTTAGCCCTATCTATGCAAAGTTAAATATAGAAGATATTAGCGATAAGTTTTCTGAAATACAGTTATTGGAAAAAGCGATAAAAGAGAAACTTATTATTCAATCTACCTATGATAAAGAAAATAAACAAATATCTACTTCAACTATTAAACCACTTAAAATTGCAAATTTTGAAGGTTTTTGGTATCTTATAGCCCTTAAAGGAGAGAGTTTACGAAGCTATTATCTTAAAAATATATCTAATATTATTCTCAGTGAGGAACACTTCAAATCAGATACAAAGCTAGAAACACTCTTAGATAATGCTATCTCTATATGGTTTAGAAAAGATGTAGAACCATTTGAAGTAAAACTTTTTGTAAAAAGTCATACAGCTAGGTATTTCAAACGTAGACCTCTTCCAACACAAAAAATAGAAACAGTAAATAGTGATGGTTCAATGGAGTTTACTCTAAAAATAACTGATGAGATGGAAATTTTACCTATTATAAAATATTGGATTCCTCATCTTTATGTTGTTGAACCTTTATGGTTAAAAGATATTATTCAAACCGATTTATTGAAATATTTAGGGAAAACAACTTAAAGCCGTAAGCTACCAACCAATAATATAGGTGGTAGTCATTGGGTATTTCAATAGATATAATATTCTCCTTCGCCATAGCCATTTTTCTATTACTTGTTGTTTGATGAGGTTTTGATTTATCAGTCTATTATATTATCTTGACAAGAAACTTCTTTACCATTTGTCATTGAAATAGTTGAAATTGTTGTTATACTTATCTCGCTAAAAAACTCGCCATTTTAATAAAAGTATTTTGGATATTAATCTAATTAGAGCTTATTTATATATGTATTTTACTTATTTTACATTCGCAAAATAGGTCGCCATACTTTGTGATATAATTGTATCAACACAATAAAAGTAGATATATGAATTTTACACCAATAATTCCAACGGACATACAAGGAAATATAGATATTTCTCTATTAAAAAAAGCAGATAAATTATTATTAGAAGCTTCTAAGCTTGAAGGGTCTCATACACCACAAATACTTCAATCTGTTAAGAATCTTCTCTATACAGTTAATAGTTACTATTCCAATAAAATAGAATCTGAAGGTACACACATTATCGATATTGAAAGAGCGATGCAAAAAAACTACTCTACAGATTTTAAAAAAAGAAATCTTCAAATACTCTCATTAGTGCATATAGAGGTTCAAAAAGAGTGTGAAGAATATTTTAAAAGCAATCCGTTAGCCTCACCGTATGATAAAAAGTTTATTTTATCTCTTCACGAAAAATTTTATTCAAAAGATGGAATGAAACCATTTCTAAAAATTAATAGTGATGGAATGAACGATAATATTATTCCTGGAAAAATTAGAGAACGTGATGTTAAGGTCGGAAACCATATTGCACCAAGTTCTGATAAGTTAGATAGTCTGATGAATGAGTTTGAATACCTATATAATAAATCGTTAAATTCTAGTGATACAGTTAAAATTATTCATATATTATCTTCTCATCATCGATTAATGTGGGTTCATCCTTTTTTAGATGGAAATGGTAGAACATCACGACTTGCGCTAGATGGAGCATTTGCAAGTATGAATATGGGTGGTTATGGTTTATGGAATATTTCTCGTGGACTTGCTAGAAATTCCAATGATTATAAAAATAATTTATCGTATGCAGATATGCCAAGACAAGGTGCAAGAGATGGAAAAGGTTCATTGTCTTCTAACTCATTAAATTATTTTGTGAATTTTATGTTAGATGTTTCCTTAGATCAAGTAGCATATATGAATAAGCACCTAAAATTGAACTCTCTTACATCAAAAATCGAAATATATGTACAAAGAGTTAATGATGGTTTATTAGGGATTGATCCTCTTCCTAATCATAGTGAAAAAATATTTAGATATTTACTGCTTAGTGGCGAATGTAAGAGAGGAAAGATCCCTGATATTATAGGAATGAAAGAAAGAACAGCATCAAGAGTTATTTCAGAATTATTAAAAAGAAATTTTATAGAATCAGATACAAAAGCAGGTGCGATAAGATTAAAAATAGGTGCTTCAATGGCATCATATCTCTTTCCTATGCTTGTTCCTGAAGAATAATATACATAACTATACATTAAGTCTATTAAATGATATTATATAATACAATACAAAAAAACATCAAAGACAGGGCATTATGAACAATGAAAATTTATTATCTAAATTAGACAGTTACAAAACTTCATTTATAAATGAAAAAAAGTCACTAAACTCTTCAAATAATACAATATCTACATACTTACATATTTTAGAAAGCTTCTACGAATATATAGTTGAGAATGATGCTATCTCTGAACTAAATGATATTAATAAAGATACAGTTCTTCAATTTATAACAAGAGATATAAAGAGTGCAAACTCCACTAAAATATTAAACTTAGCAGTTATAAAATCTTATCTAGCATTTATTGATGAAAAAGAAAATTTGAATGGATTGTTTGAACTACGACTTAAAAAATTAACTATTAAGAGAGAATCTGTTGAAGTAGATGCTCTTGATGATAATGAAGTAGAAAGACTTTTAGCACTATTTGATAAAAAGAGCTTATCTTTTAATAAAAATAGAGATTCTCTGCTTATTAAACTGATACTATTCACAGGAATAAGAGCAAGTGAATGCTTATCTATACAACTCAAAGACTTATCAATTATCCAAGAGGATAGTGTATATAAAATCAAAATATTTGGTAAAGGATCTAAAGAGAGATTTGTATATATAGCTAAAGATAAAATATATAAAGAACTTACTTTCTTACAAGAACAAAACTATATAACTGACTATATAGCTATAACCAATAAACAAAAACCAATGAGTAGAGTAGGTCTATACAATGTAATCTCAAATAAAATGAAAAAAGCCAATATAGCTAAAAAAGGTGTTCATATACTAAGACATACATTTGCAAGAAGACTTGTTGCTAAAAATATTAATCTTGTAACTATCTCTGAACTACTGGGTCATGCTGACATTACTCTTACAGCTAGGACTTATGCTAAGAGTAATGAGGGAAATAAGATTAAGGCTGTTTTGCTTTAGATTCCAAAGAAATATGTTTATCTTTTAAATAATACATTCTATTCTAAATTAATTATTATTTTTGTATTATTCCAATAATAATTAATATAAAAGGAGTGAATTGTGAAACTAAAAGAGATAGCAACTATCAGAACAGGTCTTGTACTTTCTCGAAAAAAAGCTTTATTAAATGCTGAATTTAAAAAGAGTTACAAACAGATAACCCTAAAATCTTTCTCTACTACAACATCATTAATATCTAACTATCTTGATGAATTTATATCCAATGAAAATATTAAAGATACCTATCTTAGTAAGGCAGGGGATATAGTTGTAAGACTGAGAGAACCTAATATAGCTGTTTATATTGACAAATCAGAAGAGGAGATGATAATACCCTCCCTTATGGTAATAATTCGAGTTACTCATAAAGATATTAACAATGAGTATTTAGCACACTACTTAAACTCTACTATCGTTAAAAAAGCTTTACAGATACAGATTAAAGGGACAACAATTCCAATGATTAAAACAAAAGACCTTGAAGATATAGAGATAATCCTTCCAACTTTAAAAAAACAGAAAATATTAGTCAATCTATTTAAAACTTCTCAAAATGAGTTAAAATTATTAACTCAATTAAAAGAGGAAAAAGAGAACTTTGTTCACGGTGTATTTAATACAATAATAAATCAAACTAAAGAGGATAACAAAAATGCAAAAAACTAATCAAGAAACAGTAAATGGTATCGTATGGAAAGCGTGTGATAGTTTTAGAGGAACAATGGAGAGTAATGATTATAAAGAGTATGTTCTTACTATGCTTTTTGTTAAATATCTCTCTGATTTCTATAAAGAGAAAGTTGAAAATTTAAAAGTAAAATATGGAAATAATGAAGATAGAATTTCTAAAAGTCTTAAAAGAGAGAAATTTATTTTAGATGAAACTTGTACGTTCGAGTATATTTTAAAACATAAAGAGAGTGCAAATATTGGTGAAGTTATAAATAAAGCACTTGAAAGAATAGAGGAAGATAACAAAGAGAAGTTAGAGGGTATCTTTAGAAATGTTGATTTCAATAGTGAAATAAAATTAGGAAAAACAAAAGAGAGAAACTCTATATTAAAAAATCTCATCGAAGACTTTTCAGATGAACGTTTAGATTTGAGACCAAGTATGTTAAGTGAAAATGATGTGATAGGAGATGCTTATGAGTATCTTATAGCACACTTTGCAAGTAGTGCAGGGAAGTCTGGAGGAGAATTTTATACGCCAAGTGGAGTATCTACACTTTTAGCCAAATTAGTAGAAGCAAAAGAGGGAGCTAGAATATATGACCCTACTTGTGGTTCTGGTTCACTTTTAATTAAAGCATCTAAAGAGGTAGGTAATCAAAACTTTGCTCTTTATGGTCAAGAGAAAAATGGTCAAACACAAGCACTCTCTAAAATGAATATGTTTCTTCATGAAATAAATGATGCAAAGATTGAGTGGGGAGATACATTAAGAAACCCTCTTCACAAAGAAAATAACCATATTATGAAGTTTGATATTGTTGTAGCAAATCCTCCTTTTTCTCTTGATAAATGGGGTGCAGAGGAGTTAAAAGATGATACCTATAAAAGATTTGAGTATGGATTGCCTCCCAAAAGTAAAGGGGATTATGCTTTTATATCTCACATGTTAGCAAGTTTAAATGTAAATGGAACTATGGGTGTTGTATTACCTCATGGTGTACTATTTAGAGGTGCTAGTGAGGGGAAAATTAGAAAACAGTTGATAGAGGATGATAACTTACTTGATGCTGTTATTGGACTCCCTGCAAATCTATTTTTTGGAACTTCTATCCCTGCTTGTATTTTGATATTTAAAAAGCAAAGAAAAAATCGTGACGTACTTTTTATAGATGCTAGTAAAGAGTTTATAAAAGAGAAAAATCAAAACAGCATCACTCCAGAGCATATTAATAAAATATTTGAAACATATAAAACTAGAAATAGTTTAGATAAATATTCACATTTAGCATCATTTGAAGAGATAGAGGAGAATGATTTTAATCTTAACATTCCTCGATATGTAGATACGTTTGAAGAGGAAGAGATTGTAGATATTGCGCTTACTAAAACCAATATAGCAAAGATTGAAAGTGAGTTGATTGATGTTAAGGCTAAAATGAGTGGGTATTTGAAAGAGTTGGGGCTTTAAGATGGAAAGCTACAATAAGAAACAACATCTTGATAATTGGAATGATGTAAAACAGATTACACAAGATAGTAGTAAAAAAGTTTATTTTAAAGAGAGGGATATTTTTTGGTTAAAAGTTGGCGAAAATATCGGTTTTGAACAAAATGGAAAAGGAGATAAATTTCAAAGACCTGTTTTAATTTTAAAAAGATATACAAATGATATGTTTCTTGGTATCCCTTTATCTACTACACCGAGAGAAGGTAGTTTCTTTTTTCAATTCTCTTTTTTAGATGATGAAGTTAGCACTGCTCTCTTAGTGCAACAGAAACTTTTTAGTAGTAAAAGATTTATTAAGAAAATTGGTAAAATAGATAAAGATGATTTTAATAGTTTGAAACAAAAATTATATAAGCTAATATTTGAGGAAGATTTTTGCCCTTCAAAATATGAAGGGACGATCCCGAAGGAAAATTGTAAAGATATTGTATCTAATAATAATACAAATAGCAAATCTTTAAATTCAGAGGATAAAGATGATGAATAATAAAATAACAATAGCAGATGGTTATAAAAATAGTAAGGTTGGGGTTATTCCTTTGGATTGGGAGATTGTAAAACTATTAGAAATAAGTAAAATAACGATGGGACAATCTCCAAGTTCAGAATCTTATAATGATAAAAAAATTGGAACACCACTCATTCAAGGTAATGCAGACTGTAAAAATAGGAAAACTTTACCTAGAAATTATACAACAGAAAAAACTAAAGAATGTTTTATTGGTGATATTATAATGACAGTAAGAGCGCCAGTTGGAGCAATTTCAAATTCATTACATAATGCTTGTATTGGTCGTGGAGTATGTGCAATAAAATCTAAAAGTAATAATAAATTTCTATATCATTTCTTAGTTGATTGTGAAAAAAGATGGGAAAAGTATTCTCAAGGTTCGACTTTTACAGCAGTAAATAGTAAAGATGTTAAAAATCTAAAAATCCCTCTCCCACCCCTAAAAGAACAACAAAAAATAGCAGAATTCCTAACAACTTGGGACGAAGCTATTTCGATGCAAAATGATTTAATCAAAGCGAAAGAGGAACTTAAAAAAGGGTTGATGCAGAAGCTTTTGAGTGGGGAGGTTCGGTTTGATGGGTTTGTTGGGGAGTGGAAGGAAGTTAGGTTAAAAGAAGTATTAAAAAGTAACAAACTTGGAGGAAATTATAAAAATTCTTTAGAAATTAGTAATAATCCATTAATCAAAATGGGCAATATAAAGAGGGGTCAAATAAATATAAAGAAAATTGAATATATTTTAAACAAAGAGCCTCTGATCAATGAACATTTAATAAAATATGGTGACTTGTTTTTTAACACAAGAAACACACTTGATTTAGTTGGAAAAGTTGCTATTTGGAGAAATGAATTAGATAGAGCCTTCTATAATTCAAATTTAATGAAATTAGTTTTTAATGAGAAAATAGAATCAAATTTTTTTATGAATTACTTATTTAATACAGAAAAAGTATTAGTTAAATTAAAAAGTTATGCAACAGGAACAACAAGTGTTGCGGCTATATATACAAAAGACTTATTAAATTTGAAAATCAAACTCCCACCCCTACAAGAACAACAAAAAATAGCAGAAGTTTTAAGCAATACAGATAAAGAGATAGAGTTACTTAAAAATGAACTTGACGCGTTGAAAGAGCAGAAAAAAGGGCTTATGCAGAAGTTGCTTAGTGGAGAGATAAGGGTAAAAAATGCTTAATGATATATTACTAAATATTTTATTTAACACAAAACAAGAGTTAGAAAAAACTTTAAATCTAACAGATGAAGAGATAGAAAAAGAAGCACTTGCTTATTTTAAACGTAATAAGAAAAGGCTTATTAGTACATTTCTTGATAATAAGCTAGATACAAAGAGAGTGTATCTGAGTATAGGAGCTAGTGGAGCAGGAAAAAGTGAGTTTATAACAAGTTTAAACAAAGAGGAAAGCTTAAATATTATCGATACGGATGAGATAATAAAACTTTTTCCCTATTATAGTGGTCAAAATACTGACCTCTTTCAAAAAGTATCTATTAAAACAGTTGAATACCTTATTGATAACTCTTTTAAAAAAAATCTTTCCTTTATTTTAAATACAGATATAGTAAATTTTAATGTTGCAAATAAAAATATTATAAGAGCTTTAAATAGAGATTATAAAGTAGAGATTTTTTATATATTTAGAGAGTATCAGAATTGTAAAGATATGATAAAGAAGAGAGAAGAGAAAGATGGAAAAACTGTTAATAATGTAGTTTTTGATGAAAATGCGATAGGCTCACTCGATACTTTTACACAACTTTTTCAAGAATACAGAGATAATAAAAATATTAATCTTACTATTATAGATTTAGAAAATGATACTATTTTCTTAAAGAGAGAACCTCTGAAAATGGAAACTATTTTAAAGAGTTATCGTACTCAACTAGATGATTATTTGAAAAAGATAGAGTTATGAATAATACACCAAGAACAGATGAACGAATAATTCAAGAAAACACAATAGAACTCCTAAAATCTATGGGCTATACATTCATAAATCAAGAAGAGATTAAAAAATATAGAACCAATACAAATCAAGTAATATTAAAAGATGTTTTTATTGAAAAACTTCAAAGTATGAATGGGTTTAACTATAAAAATATCGATTATAAATTTTCCAATAAAAATATTGCGAAAGCATATCAAGATATAAACTACTCTTTAAATGAGGGTTTGATAACAGCAAATCAAAAGATAACTGACCAATTACTATTGGGTAACTCCTATCTTGAAGAGTTGGTTGATGGGGTTAAAAAGAGTTTTTCATTAAAATATATAGATTTTGAAACTCCATCAAATAATATTTTTCATTTTACGGAAGAGTTTGTAGTCGATAGAGTTACAAGAAGTGAAAAAGAGAAAACTAGAAGACCAGATTTAGTTCTGTTTATAAATGGAATTCCTTTTGCAGTTATTGAGCTGAAACGCTCTAGTATCGATACAGAGCAGGGTATCTCACAAATGTTGAGAAATCAAGGAGAAAAAGAGATACCACAACTTTTTAAATATATACAGATAACAGTAGCAGGAAATAATCATTCTCCTCAATATGCAACAACAGGCACACCAAAAAAGTTTTATGCAATATGGAATGAGAAGGGAGAACTAAATTGTAATCATTTAGTTTCTAATAGAACCGTGAGTAAACTTGATAATACACTATTTTCCCTTTTTGAGAAAGAGAAAGTTATCCAACTTCTTCACTCTTTTATAATTTTTGATGATAGAATAAAAAAGATTGCAAGATACCAACAATATTTTGCAATAGATAAAATAATGAAAAGAGTTCAAAAGATAGATAATACAGGAGTAAGAGCTGGTGGGCTTATTTGGCATACACAAGGAAGTGGTAAATCTTTGACTATGGTAATGTTAGCGAAAGTTATTAAAAGAGAGATAATCAACTCTAAGATTATTATCGTAACAGATAGAACTGATTTAGATGAACAGATACATACAACTTTTCAAAATAGTGAAGTGAGTGCAAAAAGAGCAACATCTGGACGTAATTTAATTGAACTTATTCAAAAGGGTGCATCTGTTGTCACTACACTTATTCATAAGTTTGAAACAGTTAAAAAAGAGAAGATGATTATCGATAATCCAAATATATTTATACTTGTAGATGAATCGCATAGAACACAAGGGGGAGATATGCATAAGGCTATGAGAAAAGTTTTTCCTACTGCTTGTTATCTAGGTTTTACAGGAACTCCCCTTATGAAAAAAGAGAAAAATTCTTTTGAAAAATTTGGTGGGGAGATAGATAGATATACTATTGACCAAGCGGTTAAGGATAAAGCGGTTCTTCCTTTACTTTATGAGGGGAGATTAGTCAATCAATGGGTAAGTGATGAAAATGGACTTGATAGAAAGTTTAATAAAATTGCTAAAGGTTTAACAGAAGAGCAAGAACTTGATTTAAAAAAGAGATGGGCTAGATTTCAACATATAGCAAGTAGTGAGAGAAGACTTGAAATGATTATGTTCGATATAAATGACCATTTTGTTAAAAATATTCAAGGAACAGGCTTTAAAGCTATGTTAGCAACTACTTCTAAGCATGAAGCGATTATGTATCATAAACTGTTTAGTGAAGAGGGAAATATTAAAACAGCTTTTGTAATATCTGCTCCAGACAGTAGAGAAGGTTATGAGAAAGTAGATGATGATAACAAACAATTTATAATTAAAGAGTGGTTAAAAGTAATTGAAGAGTATGGAGATGAAGAAAAGTATAATAAGAAAATAAAAGACCAATTTATAAATGGCGAGGAGATAGAACTTTTAATTGTTGTTGATAAACTTCTTACTGGATTTGATGCACCTAGAGCGAGTGTACTCTATATTGATAAACTTTTAAAAGAGCATAATCTACTTCAAGCGATAGCGAGGGTTAATAGACTCTATGATGGTAAAGATTTTGGTTTTATTATAGATTACCGTGGTTTATTAGGGGATTTAGATGATGCTTTAAATATATATGGAAGTTCTGGTCTTGATAAATTTGATGAAGAGGATTTAGTAGGGACTATTTTTGATATAAAAGATGAGATAGCAAAAGTAAAAACATATTATACCTCCATTGAAGAGCTATTTAAAACGGTAGAGAATAAAAATGACCAAGAGAGTTATGAACTCTTTTTAGCAGATGAAAAAAAAAGAAAAAAGTTTTATGAATATTTATCATTCTATGCAAGAGCATTGAAACTAGCACTTTCTAGTGATAAGATTGATGATATATTTAGTGAAGAGGATATAACTCTCTATAAATCTAAAATGAAGTTTTATAGTGAACTTAGAAAAAGTGTCAGTATACGCTATCACGAAAAAGTAGATTTTGGAAAGTATGAGAAACAGATGCAAAAACTGTTAGATACTTTTATCAGTTCCGATGAAGTGAATCAATTAACAAAGCTTGTCAATATTTTTGATGCAGAGTTTGAAATTGAAATATCTCGAGTTGTTGGAGACAATGCTAAGGCAGATGCTATTTTAAGTGCTTCAACATCAACTATAAACGAAAAAATGGAATCAAATCCTGCATACTACGAAAATTTATCTTTAAAAATTAAAGCGATACTTGAAGAGTATAAAGGCAAACGATTAACAGAAGAGGAAAAATTAAAACAAGCCAGAGATATTAGAGATATTCTTACCTCTGAAGATGATACAGAAAAAGAGAACTATCCACAAAGTATTCAAAAAAATAAGTTTGCTAGAGCTATATATGATAATATTTCTCAAGAATTTAGTGCTATTTTAAAAGCTAAAAGTGAAAATATAGTTTTAGAATTTTCATTACAAGTAGATACTATATTTAAAGATGCTTCCAAAAAACCAGATTGGAATAATAACACAGATGTAAAAAATCAAATTGATGGAAACATCGAAGATATTCTTTGGAATTTAGAAGATGAGTATGCTATCTCATTTGGAGAGAGTAGTGATTTAATAGCAAGAATTAGAACAATCGGTATAAATAACTACTCCTAATGAATAGTATAATAATCATTAAAAAAGATGTTAAAAATATTAATATCAAAATAAAACCAACGTGTGAAGTCATCTTAACAGCTCCACTTAAAACTACAGATAAACATATAGAGTATGTATTAAAAAAAAGAGCTGATTGGATTAATCGAAAAGTGGTATTTTACAAAGAAAATCAACCTCCACCACAAACAGAGTATCTAAGTGGAGAAAACTTTAAATATCTTGGTCGAAATTATAGACTAAAAGTTATTGAATCCGATGAAGAGATGGTAAAACTTCAAAGAGGGTATCTTAACCTTTTTGTGAAAGATAAAAAAAATTTTAATAGGAAGAATAATCTTATAAAAGAATGGTACAAAGGTAAAGCAAAAATACATTTTCAAAAAGCTTTAGACAAATATCAACCTATCGTAAAAAAAGAGATTAAAAGTGTAAAGATACGAGAGATGAAAACTCGGTGGGGTAGTTGTAATCCTATTAAATCATATATTAATCTCAACAGTGAACTCATTAAAAAATCAACTCAATCAATAGAGTATGTTGTCTTTCACGAACTTACACATCTGATACATGCTGACCATAGTAAAAGATTTTATAACTATATGAGTGTTTATATGCCTGATTGGAAAAAGAGGAAAGAGAGATTGGAACGAGATTAGAAGGTATGAAAAATTGTGTTGTGTTTTGTAATATAAAGTTATAAATAACCCCATCTCATAATTATAATCCCTTTGTTTTATTTTCTCAGTCCATTATACTAACAAGTCGCACAAATTAATTGTTAGCATGTAGCTTTTTATATTTTAAAAATATGGTTATAATCCAAAAAAAAGAGGAAAACATAATGTTACTTAACTTAATAAATCATAAAGAAATATCTTTTTTAATTTTCCTTGCCATCATATATGTTCTATTAGAAGAAGCATACTTTGAAATAACATTTGTAATTTTAATTTTTGGATTTTATTTTATAGTTTTAAAATCAAATAAATATAAAAAAATATCTGAAAAACTGTTGTCCATTCTTGAAAAAGCTTTTTAAAATAAATTTATAATCTGAAAGAACTCGTCTTGTAACGAAGTCCTTTCCTTGAAATATACGAGGAAAACTACCTACAAACAGAAGATTGAACATCAACCTATTTTTCATTAAGTCCCTTTTATATTAATTCAGTCATACAAATATCCACCATAAGACATAAATTTACTATAAGCTTATCTATTGTATTATTCTAAAATAATATACCATAGTACATTATACTATAAGACATAAGTTGATTTATAAGGAAAAAAATGGAACAAAAATTTAAAAAAATATTATTATCAAGTATTGCAATAGCAACATTAGGAACAGAAGCATCTGCTTTTGAACTAGACCCAAATGACCGTTTACAATATATGTATTTTCAAGTTGGAGTTACATCAATAGATATTGGTGGAAGTGAAACAAATATTGGTTATGGTGGTGCTATTGGTTTTCAATCAGACTTTTTTGATGATAAAGTTCATCTTGATTTAGGGATGACTTATTATATGGCATCAGATAAAACAACGAACGAAGAATATAATCAAGATACAAAAGATTTTAAAAATGTAACAACAGATTATGACTACTCTAATTTAGATTTATTACTAAAAGCTGGTTACAATGTAAACAAAGAATTTACTCCTTATCTTTCCGCTTCAATATCAACTTTAGATATGGAAGGTCTTGGATTTATTGGTTTTGGTGTAGGTGCTGGAGTTGAATATAAAATTATGGATTATCTATCAGCAGATTTACATATACATAGTTCTGATGTAACAGAAGATACATCTGGATTGATTGATAAAACAATAATAAAAGCTGTTTTCTCATTAAAAGTAAGTTTTAAAAATGATTAGAAAACTTGTATTATTAAGTACTATTTTATTATTTACAGGTTGTGTTGATGAAGATAAAGAGAAAAATTTATATCCATCTAAACCATTGATAAACATCAAGAGTTTTAATGTTCTTGATGGTGGTTCTAAAATGGTTTGGGATGTTGATATAGATAATAATCATCAAGATACTATTGTTCGGATATCACCATGGAATGATACTACATACTCACTTATTTTTTTTCAAGACTACAAAAATAGTATAGATTTAAAATGTAATTATGATTTTGGAGAAATTAATGGATTTGTAAAATGTAATGATATTACATCTGTTACTTGTCGCAGAAATCTTATGAGTGGAGAATATTCAGAATTTACTTGTAATTATATGATTAAAGACAATATTACAGTTATTCCAGAGGAACATCAAACAATGAGAGCACCAACATTTACAAATCAAAATGATTCAGAAGAAACCCTGCTAAATATTTCAACTAAATATTTAGAAGAAGTTGCTGGTAATGAACGTCCGAATTATAGCTATGACAGTGAACGAAATGAAAGTAAAATGTATAATGTCTATACAAGCGGAATGGGTAGTTTAGGAAACTAAAACTTCTCTACTATTCCATAACTATTTAAAATAACAGATAAGGAAGAATAAAAATTTCAATACAGTAAAACCTTCAAATTCTTTATCTTAGATAGTTGTGGCTACTTAAAAAAACAGATTAAATACAGCACTATTAATATTCTATTTCTTTTAGCCATAAGATCCTTTAATATGGAGATACATTACTTTCCTTTTTATCTCTTAAATAACTATTCCTACATCTTTTTTTTATTGTTGTCTTGTTTTATTGGTATAGTATACTTTTTATCAGAAAAGCTTATATCATCATATTCATTGTTTACATTGAAGCTTTCATTGTATAGAATATCAGATATATCATCTTTAATTGCATTATTTAGAAGTTCAGAATAATGAGTTTCATATTTTTCATTAAAACTATAATTATTCTTTATTGATTGTTGTAAATACATCATTTGACTTCTTAAACTATTGCTCTGTTTAACTTTATTAATCGTAACAATAGGTGTTAAAATAATTATTTTCTTATCAACTTTTTTCTTTTGAATCCACTGGATTAACTAAATTTAAGTTCAACACCTCTTTGTGTATATTTTTTGGTTTTGGTTCTATACAACCTGTCATAAGTAATGATGCTGCAATACTACTTGCCAAGATTACTTTATCAACTTTTTTTTCATTTTATTCCTTAGAAAATATTTTATGTCTCATAATACATTGTATTATAGTAGATTGTTCTTAAATAGTACAGTAGATAAAATTATAATAAAAATTATGTCTTATAGTAGGTACTTAATATGAATGATTTAACACCTGAAGAATTTTACAGACGTATCGGTATCAATGTTGCACGATATAGAAAAGAGAGAGGACTGAGTCAACTTGATCTATCACTAGAAATGCAGTATAAATCAATTTCAATAGTTTCCAGTGCTGAAATATATTACAAGGGTAAACATTTCAATTTAGAGCATCTATTGAAAATATCAAAGATACTAGATATTGATGTATGTGAGTTCTTAAAATAACTATTTTTTGATATTTTCATTTATCTCTTCCAAATGATTTTTTAAATCTATAATATCTATATTTAGAGATTTAAAAAAATCTTGATTATTTTTTAATAATTCCTTTTCTTTTTTATAAATTAAAAAGTGAATATAAACACTCACCAGCATAACAGTTATTAACATCAATATATTCATTTTTTTATCCTTCGATTTATTATTAAGTAATATAATCAATTTTTATGAAATTAGTGTTATTAATTAACAAAGTGTTGATTAATAACACTATAAAATAAAAATATCTATAAAATAAAATTTGAAAGTTAAATATATAGTTAAAAAAAAGAATGTAAAATGCAATATAATGAAACTGTAATTAAAAAGATAAAATCTTTTCTAAAAGATAGTGGTAATACCAAAGTATTCGATAAAGATGTAGCAAATATATTGGAAATATCTAATGGAAATTTATCTATGATGAAAAAAAGAGATAAACTTCCTTTAAAAGAGATAATTAATTTTTGTGTAAAAAATAAAATTAATATTAACTGGTTAATTTATAGCCAAATACCAGAATCATTGGAAAAGTCTACTGAAAACCTAATTCATAAGGTCTATAATAAATCAAATAATATAGAAAACACTACAAATATAGAAAAGAAAATGATTGTTGATGCAAAACAAGCAGAAAGTATCTTACCAACAATTGATATTGATGAAGTAATAAGAGATTTAGATGAGACAGAAAATAATAAGAAAGAGTTTTTAAATTTAGAAACACTAGAATGGATGCATCTATTATTAGCAGTAGGTAACTATGAGCAGTTGGGTAAAGTTTTTCAAGGACTAGTGAATAAGCCTGAAAAAAAAGAGGATCCAAATAGAGTTAAATTTGAACAACTATATTTTGATTTCTCCTAACTAATAATTCAAATTTACAGAAGTTCTTTTTTGATGCTTAATCAACATAAAATTGGGCAACTTCTTAGAAAAATTCATTTCTAGACTCAAAAATACACTAGCTCTTTAAGAAGCAAAAGAAGACTCCTCAGAAATAAAAAATCTTGTCACTACCCATGGTATACTTTATCGTGCTAACCTAAGAAGTTCAAATATTTCACATCAAGACAAAGTATACTACCTCAATAAATTAAGACAACATTCACTGCAACAGCTCAAGCATTAATAACCAAAATTATTACGAAACTTTAGCACTTAGAAAAACCTACCAACCAACAGAAACAGAAGATTGAACATCACTCTGTTTCTCATCAGACTTTGAGTTTTTTGTTGAAACATCATCTTGTTTTAAAGTGCTATCTTCCTCTTCTTCAATATCATTGTTTGATGAATTCTCAACTAATTTTGCAGAAGCAAGAATATCATCAACTTTCATTTTGTCATATTCATCAAGAAACAGATTTCTCATTGTTTCATTTTGAACTAAAAGGATAATTGCTTGTTCAATCATTAAAGTTCTAGTACCATGTTTAAATACTTGATAAAGATCAATAGCCTGTTTGTTATTTAAAAGTAATTGTATCTTTTGCTTTTTAGCAGGGTTCTCTATTTTTTGAGTTTCAGTAGCCATTTTTACAAACCTTCTTTAATTTTTAGTAAGTTATAACCTCTTACATTAGCATATTCATACGGTAGAGATGAAAAAACAACATTAGATGGGTTCTTGCTCTTATTTAGAAAATAAGCTCCTCCTCCACTAAATATAACAGCAGTAGCTGAACGTAAAAGATCTACTCCTTTATTTTTCATCTCATCAAGAATATATTCAGCATAATCCTCTTTAGATTCATCTATCTCATCACTTAAATCTATTTTCTCTCCATAATGCATAATATACCCATTAATAAATGTATCTTTAGCAATCTGCTCAGTAGCATCAAAATTAAATCTTTTCTTTAGCTTTGTTTGTAGCTCAGTAATAATCTCATTAGCACCTTTATTAGTTGCATAAGAAAGATCTTGTCTAGGTTTACCATCTTCAAATACTAAAAAGTCAAAAGTGTTGTAACCTATGTCAGCAACACATACAAGACCATCTTTTTTACCAACATAATCTAAATATATCCCTTGACCCTGTGCCATAAGATGAATTTTAGGAGAAATAATTGAATCATTAACATTAATAGTTCTCAATGTATCAATAAATATATCTTTCTCTTTCCAATTTAAAATAGATAATCCAATAATAATTTCAAGAGGTTCATTTTTATCTAATCCAGATAACTCTATTGCATGATAAATCAATAAAGCTCCATACTTGAGTAAAAAGTTAAATCCTCTTGTAGAGATTGCATTGACTAAAGCTCTATCTCCAACTCTGTATTTTCTACCTTTAAATAGATAAACATCATCATTGTCACTATCATACTCAACTTGACTCTCTTTACGTTTTTCTATCGCTGAAGCAAACTTAAATATTTTATCCCCAACAACAACTTTTGTGTCTCCATAACCTAAATCTATAGATAGTCTTTGCATTCCAATCCTTATTTATTATCTACATTATACTTGAAGAATACTTTTAAAGCTTTTAAATATGTATTTATAGAATAGTATGAGTAAATAATTAATAAAATAAGAATTAAAAATTCATAAGAATAATAATATAAAAATATAAAATAAATATAAGCACTTATTTAAAAGTCTAAAATAGATAAATACAATTATTTTTTAATATATTAAAAATATAAATAGCTCTATTTTACTTTATAAAAAGAATCGTTTAAATGTTCTGTATGCTATTATTTCTCTATATGATAAAAAATTTAATGAATCTTATTATTTTCAAATTTTTATTTTATTTATATATAATGATTTCTACAATAAATATAAAGGTATTAACTATGAAATATACAGTTAAAGTTGAATTAGAAGTAGAGATAGATTTATTTGAAACTGATTATATAGATGAAGAGGAACAAGAAGAGCTAAATGATATTATTACAGAAACTCTTTTAGATAATGGGGTAGAGATTACTCAAGAGATTTTCAATGAAATGAAAAAAAGAACAAATGTAAGTATTCAAGATGCTTTTACTTTTAATGAACAAACAATGGATTAGTTTTTTCTTACTACCATTTTATATTTATTTTATATAAATTTGTGTATAATTTCAACTAAATAAAGGTGGTTAAACTATAAGGTTTCCCGCTAGATACCTGTGTTGCGATCATCTTTTTAAAAGGGATTTATTTATAAGTTCCTTTTTTTTACTTCAAATTAAAAAAATTTCCTAAAACACTTTTTATATAATAAATTCTTTAAGCAAAAATAGATATAATCTAATCAAGTTATTTTTTACAGTATATTTTTTGTTAGAAATATATCAATAAGAGAAGCAACACAAAATCTAGCGGTTTTTTATATTTATTCTCTGATAACTAATTAAAAATTGGACAGAGAAAATGAAAATAGGACAATCGCCTAGCCTTTGCTAGACTTACTAAACAAACCCCAAACACTTAACTTAGAAAACCACAACAATAATCTAATAAACCTCCATAAGTTACTGCATAAAAAACTATTTTTAGAAAATATACAATCCTGCCAAACAAAAGAACAATTAGAGTTTTATGTAAAACCAAAAGATAAGAATGAAGCATTACATGATAATTTTATAAGATATGGTACTAAACATGCAACATCATTCCTAATAATTGATATAGACAATATCCATACTCCTATAAATCAATATAAACAAGAGGTTCAATCGAAACTCGGACTAACACCTAATTGGATTACAAGAACATCCAAAGGCTATCATATTGGTTTTATATTAGAAGATACAGTATACTTATCAGATACAATAGATCAAGAAAAGCTAGTAATAACTAAAAAAACTATAACTAACATCTTAAATGGAGATATAGCAGGTTCTCATAGATTAATAGGCTATTGGAGAAATCCTCTTACTCATACATCAATAATTAATACAGATAAGTTATACACAATAGATGAACTATATAAAGTAATATATAATAAACAACTCAATACAGCTGCTATATCAAATAAACAAACAAGTGATATTAAAACAACTAAAAATCAAATAGGAAAAATTAACTTAGAAAAAATAAATAAAGATGGTTTCATACAAGGTAATAGAAATAATTATCTTTATATAACAACAATAGGAATGTTATACAATGGAAAAATAGAAAATAATCAAGTAGAAGATACACTTATTAATTTAAACAATAAAGAATTACCACTAGAAGAGATAAAAAAAATATCTAAGTCAATACAAAAATATAATATAAAAGAAAATACAACTAAAAATGAACCATATATAAAAGGTGAATACTATCAAGATTTATGGGATAACAAAATACATAACTATAAAACGAAAGATATAATAGAATTTAGTAGACAAAAAATAGGACAAAAAATTAGTACAGCTAAAATACTTGAAAAAACTATAGGAAAACTAATAGAAGGATATAAAGTAACATATAGAAATAATGAATTATTTACTAATAAAAATATAATAAAAAATAGTGAAGTAAGTAGATCAACAATAAAGAGATATAGAAATGTAAAAAAAATAGAACAAGAGATTAAAATTATAGCATTTAATCAATATATGAAAGAGTTAGTCAAAAAAAAGGGTGTTAAGGCAGATGAACCCCCTATAAGAGAACTACTAAATTTAGCCTTATCTGAGTTATCTTTTGAGTACGAAAAGACAGGTAAAGTGTTTGCTTTTATGTTTAATGAAAATGATAGACTTATATTCTATGAAGTTCCCTAATATTGGATGGTAAAGGCTTGTTTATTTTGTTAAATTTGTTTTATTTTTACAATACTTTTATAGTTATATTATATATATCACTACCATATCATAAATAATATATATTGCTTTTTATTACTTCTAAATCACTAACTATCAATAAAAACCAAAGATATATTTCTAAGTGCTGAAGATAGCTCTTTTAATTCATCTGTAAATCCATAATTACTAAAAAAGAGATATCGGAAATCACTGTGTATAGGATGAGTTTCAATAGAATCAACTTTCTCTTTTAAATCTATAAAATCATCAATAGAAACTTCTTTATTGCTATAAAAACTATCTCCAGCAAAGAGTATGGCATTATCAGAAACAGCAACTATATCTATCTTTGATGTTTTATCCCACCATTGAAGTTCTAAACCTATTTTATATCTATCATCTATATACTCAGTAGCAATAGATCTATAAATAGGAGCAATAAAATTATTCCAACTACTCTTAATTTTATCCATAACAAACTCAATATTTCCTAACTCCAGATAGCTCTTATAAGGAAACACATATCTATACCAAAACCTAAAGAAGTTATCATTAATAAAATAAAGTCCCATCTTACTTCTAGCTCTATTCTCTTCAGTAACAGGAAGAGCTTTAGAGATAATGCCTAAACTGATAAGTTTAGCAATAGGAGCAGTGATATTTTGGACACTTTGAGCTATATTAAGTGCAATATCCCCTAACTTATGAATACCAGAAGCGATAGACTCCAATATAGAGTTATATATAGCTAACTCATTTACTTCATTCTGAAGAATTAACTCCACTTCATTATAAAAATAACTGTTCTTATCTAATATAGAATTTTCTATAAAATCAAATATTGTTTTATAGCTATTAGCACAATTACTCTCTTTATAAAGATTAAGATAGTTTCGAGTTCCCCCTAAAATGGCATATATCTCTATAATACTAGAATTAAATAGACTATCTTGATTTATCTTAATCTTATTATCTTTACAATCACTCTTAGAAGTATCTTTCTCTTTTAAAAGCAGAGATACCTCACTAAAACGCATCTGCTCTAATTTTAAAGTAAGTGATATATTTTTATATAATAAAGATTTTGGAGAAAGAACCTCTTTATCTATTATAGATAGATTAGAACCAGAAAGTATAAGCTCTATATTTTTAGATATAAGAAGCTCTTCTATAATATATTTTAATTGTTTCATAATAGAACTATCTAATTTAATAAGAGCTTGAAACTCATCAAGTACAATTACTAACTTTTCAGTAAACTCTTTTTTAGCAATATATTCAAATAGATGTGTTAAGTCTCGTACATTACTGAGTTTTAACACCTTATCATCTAAAAAATCTGCTACTATATTTTTAAAACTCAAAAGAAGAGCATTTATTGTTTGAGGTTTCACAAGAAGATACAAAGAACTCTTATTTTTGATATATTCTCCAATAAGAGTTGTCTTACCAACTCCTATCCTTGAATAAAGCAATACACAACTAAAATTATCAGTTTTATAATTATCATTTAAAAGTGCTAACTCTTTAGTAAAACCTCTGTACATCAATAAACCTTGTTATGATTTTATGTTGTATAGTATAATTTTTATACTTAAAAATTACATTTACCTCAACAAACTAAAACATATCACTACCATTTATAAAATTATATATAGTTCATTTAATTAAAGAATGCTACAATTCAAATACACAAACAAAAAGAGAGAATAAACAATGAATCCCTTAGAAGAGCTATTATCAAAGAAATTTCCAAAAAGTCAAATAGTCACTTTAGAGTATATTACATCTAAAATATCAATGGTATCAAATGTAAGAGTTGGAAGAAAAGAGAATAGAGGGTTTACTAACTATGATGAACTCTCTTTAAGTAATATAGATAGATATGGATTTATTTATATAAGTGATACAGCTAAGATACAAGAACCAGCATCAAATGGAGTAATGAATGCCCAATCATTGAATTATGGAGATATTTTAATGGTGCAACGTGGAAAAACTGGTAAAATTGCGATGGTTAATAAAAAAGAGTTCTATAAAAAAATTATAGTTGGTAACAATAGTATGCTTAGATTACAATTCTCGCAACAACAGCTAGAAGCACATTTCCATCATTTAGTTTTTCATTATCTACAACTACCCTTTGTGAAAGAATATATAGAATCATATATACCATCTTCAAGCTCTTATGATAGAAAAATATTAAATTCAACTGCATTATCAGAAATACCAATACCTTTCATAAAAAATGAAGATAGAGATCTCTTATTAAACTTTCTATCTACTAGACAACATATTCTATTACAAGCAGATGAGATTCAAAACAATATAGAAAAACTTTTACTTCAATATAAAGATTTACAAAACAATACCCTTGATGATATTTTTAATTGTAATACTAATCAATGTTCTAATACATTAGATAGTGATATGAAATCTTTGGAAACTCTTATTGGTGTTAATGATAAATTAGTTGAGGCTATTAAAGATGATATATAAATTATCTTTAATCCCTATAATAATCCCATAAGTCTATAATTTCTATTCGTCAGTGCATAATCATAAGCTGTATGACCAATAACAGTTTTTAAACTTTTATCTGCACCTTTCTCCAAAAGTTTAATCACTAAGTTCTCTTCATTATGTTCCGTTGCCTGTATAAGTGCTGTTATATCGTGTCTTACTGTAATATTTAAGTTTTGTGATACTTCCACTATTAAAGAAAATATCTTTACATAATTTTCTTTATTCTTTTTATATAATTTTAAAATTTCATCATTACATATTTCAGTCATATTTACAAACTTTTCTAAAGAAATTTGCTGTTCATTATCAAACACACCATTCATATTAAATATAGTTTCAAATTTTTTCCTTATATCCTTATACTCAAGAGGATGAACTATATTGAATTTCGAATTTTCCTCTATAACCTTTTTACTTTTTGAAAGATTTATACAGTTGATAACTAGAAACAATGCTGTAAAATTATCTGTAGTAACTCTTTTCTCTACATCAGCACCATTCTCTAACAGTAACTGTACAATTTCTACTAAACCTAATCTGATAGCTATCGCAAGAGGATTCTCTAGCTTTTTTTCTAATTTCATATTTAAAGCTTTTTTATCCATCTTTGGTATTAATAGTTTTGCTATTTTTAAAAATAAATAATCTTCTTGCATTTCATAATTTTGTAATGCAATAATAAGAGCTGTAGCATTGTCGTTCACTTTTAAATAATTAACATCAGCACCATTAAACAACAGTTTCTCTATAGATTCTAAATCTCTATTTACAACACAATATATCAGTTGAGATAGATCATTTATAAATATTTTTACAATTTTATTGGCATTATTAAAATCAATCTTATATTTAGTATTATCACAAAAACCTATATTTTGAGAGATAATAAAATCTTTATTTTCTTTTATGCCATCAAAAAGATTATTAAAATGTAGATCAAACCCTTTTTGCAGATCTAATAACAGATATGTATTTACTTCTTCTGGTTTTTTATCTATTACTTTATAAAAATATGCTTCTTTATAAAATTTTGTAAAACTATTCTTTGCATTAAGTAAATTTACTTTCTTTTCTCGTGTTGTTAATGAAGACACCATGAGTCCCTCTTTTATAACATCTAATATGTAACATCCCATAGCATTTTTACCATCTTTCAATGCCATAAGATAATGTTTCTCAGCTAATTTAATTTCCCCTAACTGAGCAAAGTATCTGGCTTTTAAAAAATTAAAATAAGGATCTCCATCTATCTCATAGACCCTTTCAATATCATCTAACTCTTTTTTTATCTCAAGTTCAATCTGTTTTTCTTTTTTTATAGATGGATCTGTTTTTATGAAAATTTCATATAGTCTATCCCCATACTCATCATTGGCATAAAAAAGTTGTTTTAATTCACTCTTTCTCATCTTACCCTGTAAATATTTTATTGGATAAATTGTATCTATTGAATTAAAGAATACCTTTTGATGCAATTTGTAAAATATTCTTTTAAAATCGTATTTTTCTAATATTATCTCTTCAAATAAACGATTCTGATAATAATAAATATCTGGATTCAAAGCATCTTTTAAAAAAATTGTAAATAATTCTCTGCTACTTGTTATATATAAAAAATTATAATTTGATACAATTTTTTCATCTAAGGGTAAACTATAATCTATACCTTTCAGCATTAGTTTAAAATGTTCTATCATTAATCTTGTTAGTTCATTTCCAAAATATTCTATAGATTTTATATATAAATTTTGTAAAACTTTAGCGATGAGTAAAACTCTTTGTAGTTCTAGTTGTGTAAAATTCTTTGTATATTTTGCTAGTTTTGAAATAATATTGATATGTTCCATTGTTGGTATAGTTTTACCATTTAGCCAATTATTTATATTTTTATAAATAGCATCATAAGAGATAAGTTTTTCATCATCTAATATTTCATATAGATAAGAATACAATGTTTTATTTTTATCTATAAAATCTTTAGAAATCATCTGAAAAACAATTACAAGTGAAGAGAGCTGTTCTGTTGGTAACATATTTTCTAAAGTTACTTTATTGTTTAAATTATTAAGATAGACAACAAAAGGTATAAAAATATCCATAACTATTAAAAAATCAAGTTGCTTCTGTACACTATGGTCTGTTGGGATTATTCTTTTTACAGTTGTAAAATAATTTAAAAAATTTATACTTACTTGTTTAAAATAACTTTGATTATATTCTAGCATCTCAAAAACTTCAAAGATGCTATCTAAAACAATCTCAAATATTTTATAAAATTCATCTACGGAGATATTTTCCTCTTTAACAAATCTTTGATAAAGTTTTAAATCCCTTTGTTTAATTTCTAAATTTTTAACAAAAAAATCTAAAATAGCTCCATTTGTTGGGAATAAACTTTTAATAATCTCAATCTTCTGTATTTTCATGTCTTGTTGATTTCCTATCTTTTATTTTTTAAAAATTATAAGATTCTATTTTTAAATTAAGGAGAAAGTTTATGAAAATAGTGTTTATTGACCTAGAATTTGGTCAGATATATGGTTCTTGGAGAAGAGATTTTTTAGTAACACAAGCTGGTGTACTTTCGTACGATACTGAAAATGATGAGATAGAATTAGGTGAGCTTCATTTCAAACATAACTCAAATTTGGTAATGAGAAGAAAAGAATTCAAAAAAAGAATTGAAACTGTTGTTAATTTTGCTACAAAAAAAACAATTGTATATGATGAAAATCATAAAATTCCGAAGAGTGAACAAACACTAATAAGAAAAAAGTGGAATAAACTTTATTCTCAAAAATTCAGAGTTTTTATAAAACAAGCTATAAAACAAGCTGATATTATCTGTTTTTATGGTGCAAGTGAAGATTTAAAGATTCTTAATCGGTATAATATTAAAATAGAAAACTATATAGATATTTATACAGTTGTAAGAAAAGATTATAATAAATCTTATTCTTTAGATCATATCGTGAAAATATTGAATTTAGAAAGTTTTTTAGATGATGATTATGCTGAAAAGCTAATCTCTTTGACCTGTGCATATCAGTTGCCTTATGGATACAGTAAACCATTTTTATATGAGATAGAACATCTAAAGCCTCACTATGCCATAGGTGATTGTGCAAGAATGTTTTTAGTTTTAAAAGAGTTGTATTTAACTAACATTGATATTTCGGTTAAACCTATGAACTGTAAATGTTGTAACGGTAGTGGTTATATTGAGATAGGTGTTCCTTGTGGACCAGAAGAGGTTCAATGGATGAGTGATGGAGAGTTCATGTGTTTAGGTACAGATATATGTGGATGTTGCGATGGTGAAGGTACAATTTCAAAGATAGCTCAAAATAATTTTGATTTTTTATCAACTTTTTTATCAAAAAGAAATAATCGTCATTAATGAAAATCATTGCCATTAATGGCGATGATGAAAATGCTATTAGTTAGAAATATACTTTATGATTTAACAATATGCTATAATTTTTTAAAAAATATATATGCAAGGATAGATAAGTGGCTATAAAAAAGAATAAATCAAATAATAATAGAGCTAACAATAGAATAAATAAGATAGTTCAAAGTGTAGGGAAATTAAATGATAAGAATATTATTGAAGAGATAAACCTTTCAATAATAAAAGAGAATCCTTATCAACCAAGATTAGTTATTGAAGAGGATGATTTACTAACTTTAGTCAATAGCATTAAAGAGAATGATCTTCTTCAACCTGTGATAGCTAAAAAGAATCAAGATAATACAATTACATTAATAGCTGGACATAGACGACTAGAAGCCCACAAAAGATTAGGACTTCAAACAATCAAAGTTATTATTCTTAAAGATATAACAGATAAAGAATTGGCTTCTTACTCTCTTATAGAGAATACTCATAGAAAAGATTTAACATATATAGAGATAGCGCATCAATATGATAGATTATTAAAAGATAAAGTTTTTAATACGATACAAGATTTAGCTCTTGCTGTTGGACAGGACAAATCACAAGTAGGTAAAATTATAAATCTATTAAAACTCTCTGATAAGATAATAGAGGATCTAAGAAAAAATAAAAGTATATCAGATATAAAATCATTAGATACAATCCGAAGAATTAATGATCCTAAGATACAAGAGGAACTTTATTTTTGGTATATTAATGAAAATATATCAAGAGATGAGTTAATGGAAAAAGTTACTGATATTTTAAATAGTGATAGTGATAAAGAAAAGAGATCATTATATAAAATCAAAAACTCAAAAAACAAGTGTGCAGTAACACTACCAACACTAACAGAAGAACAGATGAAAAAACTTAATAGGTTTCTTAAAAAACTAGTATAGTAAGTAGTAATCAGAAATAGATTACATAATACAAAAGATATATAGAATAGATCTATGAAAATAGAAAGATATATGAGTATGAAATTAATTTTTATCTACTACTTAGGTCATGACCTATTATAGATATATGGAAAACTTATATTGAATTAAGTCCTAAGATTAGTTATTCGGTATAAGTATTAAGAAAAGTGAGTTAATGAAAGAAATTGGGGTCTAAAATTTTAAATTTGATCCCTTAGAATATGATTTAAAAATAATTAATAAAATGGCAGAAGTATTAACTAATAATAGTTAAATATTTAGTTCTAAAAGGAAAGAGATGATAATTAATGATATGTACAATACCAAAGATATAAATTTTGATAATCAAGAATATGATGGAACAGAAGAGCATAAGATATTTGAATATGGTGATGAGAAACTAAGTTTTCTAGTAAGACTTTTAAAACTTTGGATAAAGGAAGAGAGTTTCTTTAGTATTTATGAACCTGTTTTTAATAGCTATACTGTTTGGCTTAACAGACATACTCCAAATATAGATTTTTATGATTATCTACAATATACAGTTCAATATAATCCAGATATATTTTTAGCTGATACAACATTTAAAATTGATATAGATAATGGTACTTTAATTGATTATATTCATAAAGATGTTGTAGAGATAGATGCTATGATATATTTCAATAACTATGTTCTTTATATAAAAGGTATGAAGTTTTGGATCGCAAATAGTTTAGACCCTTCTAAACAATATTTTTATAATTTGAATACTTAATAATAATCTCAACATATTTCAATACTTTATGTTGAGATTATTCTAAAATAAACCTACCATATAAATTTCCATATATATTTATTAAAGATAAACTAAACAATAAAAAAAGAGGAGATATGGATAAAAAAACAGAAAAAGAAGAGTTATTCTTCCATAAGAGAAAAACAGTAAGAAATGTATTAAAAAAATATATCTATAAGAGAAATAGAACACATTATTTAAAATGGGTAATAGATGATGAGTGGTCTATAAGATATTTTTTTATATTTGAGACACGTTCAGAATACAATCATCAATGGGTATTAAAGAGCCATTACACAAAAGATTATATTATAATGGATAATCTAACTGCAATGGACTACATACAACATCTTGTAAAAGATAAAAATCCTATCGAATACTTTTCACTACAAGAGTTTAAAAAAGGTTATCGCAGGTTAGTAGTAGGCGATGGTGTGGAATGTTTCCTTGAAAATGAATGTACTCCCAACCTTATTAATAAGATCAATTAAAAAAGACAAGTCTATCTCAACTTTTTCTTACCTTTTTTATGCTTTTTTTGAATAAAACATCCTCGAATATTGAGCTTTATACTTTTTATGTTTATCTACTAACTTTTTAGCTTTATTTTTGAGAATAGCTATATCAATCTCTTTCTGATTCTGATTACCTTTTTCCCAATATGTACCAATATTTGAATATTGCTTTAAAATATTAGGGATTATTTTAACTTGTATTTCAATCGTTGTTACTCCTTACTCAATTCATAAGAATTAGATAAAGAACTAAACATTAATTAACAACAGAAGCAGATTAGATGCATGGTAGAGAATTAGAAGTTCTCGCTTACCAGAGTCAAAATCTGTTTCCCTTAAATGTATTTTATTCTTTTTGATTTAACAAGTCAATCTTAATTTGTACCCTTATAGGTCTATTCGATAAAAAATGATATTAAATCAAAAATAGGAAATCTGAATCTATTATCCCTAATCAAAATCAAAGTGTATTTGCACAACATTTAATTTTTTTCTACTTTCTCTATTTTTAAATTCTCTATCCTCTACCTCTTTTAAGATTGATTGTACTTTATCTAATTCACGAAGGGAAACATTATCTATGGTGTTATCATACCTACCATTGATTGCATCTATAAGATTTGTGTGTTTTAGATTTTCAAATTTATCAACAAGTTTTTGTGTATCTGCATGAATCTCTTTTGCTTTATTTACTAACTCTATTTTGCTTAATAAATAGTTATTTAATATTATAAACTCATTGTGTACAAAAACAGGTATTGGTAAATTTGCTATTACCTCAGAATTTAATATTCTTCTATTGGCTGAACCAGATGAAGGGATAAATGTATCTATGTACTCTTTTACAAATGGTAATGATAAGTATTCCATAATATAACGTGGATTATGATTCTCTTTTTGTTTATCAGTAAACTGTATTCGTATCATACTCGTGTTACCGACAATAGTTCTCTTATATTTCTCTCCT
Source organism: Campylobacteraceae bacterium (assembly GCA_027065385.1). Taxonomy (GTDB): domain Bacteria; phylum Campylobacterota; class Campylobacteria; order Campylobacterales; family Sulfurovaceae; genus UBA1140. The sequence goes on from JAMOOP010000077.1 coordinate 41,009, forward strand.
ATCATACCAATTTTACCAATCTTTCCTCTAAGAAGCATTATTAAATCACAATGATTTAATGCTTGTTTTTGTATAGATTTATTAGATGCTGGTTCTAATTGTTTATCTGTATCTGGAACATATATATATCCAAGCTCATCTATATTATTTAATGAGATTTCATCATAGTCCCTATATTTTCTAGTCTCTTCCTTACCTACTCTAACTTTAGAGATTGTTGCTACTTTTTTAGTGAGATTTTTAATTGTTGTTATTTCAACATTTGGAAACTTCTTACCTAGTAATTCTTCTAATTTATTCATAATACACCTTTGACTAATATAATTATACATAGGTAGTTTTAATTTTTAGTTAAGAAACAAAAAGATATACTTTTATTTCGACTAACACTAAGTATATATGGTAGTCCTTTTTACTTGGAGATGGAATGAATTTAATCGCAGGAGAGATGATGAATGACAAAGAGATAGTATCTCAGAACAATATGGCAACAAAAGAACAGGTTTATACAATGTTTTTATTGATTTTTCTTGCACTTATAGTAGTAATTATGGTTAGTATCAACGGAACTCCTTCTGAGCAACGTGATAATTATATTAAAGAGATGATAGTAAAAAACAGTAAAACATTTAAGAAAGGTAGCTCTCTTATATGTCCAAGCTCAACTTTTGCAAATCAAGAAAATTATCTAGTCAGCAAAAAAAATGGTTGGAAGATATATAGAAGAAGTTATTTTCAAAAAAATGATTTGCTTTTAAATATAGAGATATGTAAATGAAGATAAATATAAAAAAATTGCTTGTATTGATGAGAATGAATAGATACAAAAAATAAATTATAAATGTGTGATTTAACATAGGAGTAAAAATGAGTGTACTAACTGTTTTAATATATGCTTTGTATAAAAACTATATTCTTCAAAAGAGTAATAATAAATTACTTCAAGAGCAGGTAGATGCAATCTCACTGCATACAGAATTTACAGAGCTAGATATTAAAGATATTAAGAGATAAACGATTTAGTTATCGATATATCTTCTTCTAATAAAAAAAGGAATCTGCAATGATAAAGAAAATCATATATAAAATTAAAGATAACAAAGAGTTCTCTTTTACAATAAGTCTCGCCATTCCTCTTCTTATAGCTATTGATGCCTATTATTTAATTGCTTTATTAGCAATAATGTTCGGATTTCATATCTTTGTTTTGAAGTCAGATAAATATAAATACTTAAATGATAGCCTTATTAACACTTTGTCGAAGTATTTTTAAATAAATAATTGAAATATATATTTAAAAAGCTGAAAAATAAAAGGTTCATCTTCATCATTTTATAAAACATGATTTAATTGTAAGAACTAATCTTTGTGAAGAGATTTAAAATATTATGCAAGAAGATTGAATCTTATTAAGGAAAGAGTGTGCTTATAACTGTGTATGCTTTTTATTTATTTTAACACTCCATTATCCCTACACCACTTATTTTATAAATTGATTCAAGTTCCCTTGTTTTTTAGCAATTATCTCAAAAACTTATCTTGATGAAAGTGTAATATTTGCAATAACAATAGATAGATTCGATTTTGTAAATGAAAAATTTGAACAAAAAAAACCTATTGATTTATCCTCAAATAATTATGATTATTCATATTGTCATACAGAAGAAACAATAGATTCTTGGAAAAAAATCATTACCAATAATAATACTATTACAGCTCATACATTACATGCTATATTTTTAGGTTTATGTGAAAAAGTTAAACGTAAAGAGATGACAACAGAAGTAGCAGATTAT